>CAHJWO010000001.1 GCA_903642295.1 PVC group bacterium
CGCCGGAGACGTTCTCGGATTTGTCGGTGGCGTCCATCGCGGAGACGCCGACGGCGATCCTCGAAACCCTGCGCGAGACGGCGGACCTGTCGTTCGGCGAGCCGCTGATCGTGATGCTCTCGCCGGGGCCGGGCAACGTGTTTTACACGGAGCATTCCTTCCTCGCGCGGCGCATGGGCGTACCGCTGGTGCAGGGGAGCGATTTGTTGGTTTTGGATGATCATGTTTATCTGAAGACCATCAGCGGGTTGGAGCGGGTGCATGTGATCTATAACCGGGTGGTCGATCATCTGCTGGACCCGCTGGTCCTGGAACGCGGCTCGTCGATGGGCGTACCGGGGCTGGTGCATTGTTTGCGCAAGAAGACCGTGTCGCTGGTCAACGGGCTGGGCAGCCACCTGGCGGACGACCGGGCGCTGCTGCCCTACGTCCCGCGCATCATCCGGTTTTACCTGGGTGAACTGCCTATCCTGCCCACCATGCAGACGTACTGGTGCGGCGACCCGGACCAGCGGGAGGTCGTGTTGAGCAACCTCGCCGATTTTCGCATCCTGCCGCGCATCGGCGAGCGCCTGCTCGGCAACCGGCACGGGCTCGTGCCGACGGAGCACGAGGAGAAAACGTTGCGCCAGGAGATCCAGAAGACGCCGGAACTTTTCACCGCCCAGCCCATCGCGCAGGGCGCGCGGACACTTTGCTTCGAGGCGGGCGCGAAGGTCGAGCGGCGGCAGGATCACATGGTCTTCGCGCTGCGCAAAGGGGACGAGGTGGAAGTGTTCCCGGGGGCGCTGACGCGGGTCGCGCCGGAGGGGAGCCTGTTCACTTCGGCGGGGTTGGGCGGCGGCTCCAAGGATTCGTGGGTGCTGGCAGGGGACGCGGAATCGATCACCTTGCAGTCGAGGCCGCGGCGTCCGCGGGAAATCCAGCTTCCGGCCCGGCGCGTGACCAGCCGCGTGGCGGAGGTTTTCTATTGGATGGGGCGGTACCTGGAGCGGGCGAATAATCTTGCCTACCTCGTGCAGACCGTGGAGACGCTGGAGCTGGAAGAACTCAACGCGACGGAGCGCAAGCTGTACCGCCCGATGTGGAACCGGCTGCTGCCGCACCTGGAGGGCAGCGGGCGGCGGTCCATCGCCACGCCGTGCGACCGCTACCGGCTGGTGCTGCAACGCGACGAGCCGGGCGCGCTGGTCAATGCCTTGCGGCGGGTGTTGAACAACGCGGACGAGATTCAGGACGCGCTCAGCCCCGAGGCGTGGTCGAGTCTGAGCCGATTGCGGAATATTTTTACCAAGGAACGCTTCCAGAAAGACCCCCCGGTGCATGTGTGTACGAGGGTAACGCGCAAGCTGGCGGAGTTGACCACGCATTTGATCCCGCAGTTTTATGGATTGGCCGAGAACTCCATGATGGGCGACGACGGGTGGCGGTTCTGCCGGCTGGGGCAGCAACTGGAGCGGGCCGTCATTACGGCGAACGCGCCGCTGGCCTGCGCCAAGGCGTTCACGGGTCCGGCGGACCGTCCGGCGCGGCTGGGGCACCACACGGAGATCGAGTTGTCGGCGTTTCTGCGGCTGCTGGGGACGAGGGATGCGTACCGGCGTGTGTACCAGATGCGGGCCGAGCCGCTGCCGGTGTTGCAACTGCTCTTCCAGAACCCGGAAGCGCCCCGGAGCGTGCTGCACAGCCTGACGAACTGCGCGCAGTTGCTGCGGAGCACGGGCGACCCGGGCGAGGGACCGGATTTTACGAATCGACCGGTGGCGGCCATCGAGGCATTCTGCGACCGGCTGCGGCGGATCGACTGGGCGTCGTACTTCGAGCATCCGCTGCCGGTGTCGGAGGATTTTCCGGCAGCGGCGGCGATGGGCGATGCGTCGCCGGTGCGCGCCGCGGCGGCGATGGTGGATGGAGAAGGGAGCGGGAGTTTTGGAGATGCGACGATGGAAAACGCCGGGACGGCCCCGGTGAATCCGACCGCGCACGGGCAGGCGCTTTCTACTCTATTGGGTCAGGTACTGCGGGGGACGATGGATTTGCACAACGTCATCGCGGACGTGTTCCTGAATCATCAGGCGCGGATTTCGACGCCGACGCAGCCGTATTTGAAGGGGTTGGCGTACGGGGCGTGATCGGTGGGTGGGCTGGGGAGGTGGGATACAACGCAGAGACGCAGAGAGGGAGGAGACTCGCAGAGGAAACGGGGGTAAGGGAAGCTGGAGCTTCCCAGACAGGTGCGTTCCCAAGCCGGAACTTGGGAACGAGGGTAACGAGGGTACGAAAGCCACTTCGATTTCACACCAAGTGTTCTATTCTTCCTGCTTGACCGCAGTAGGGGCGGACGGTGAGCTTGGAGCCTGCCGCTCGGATCGGGCAAAACGATGGAATTCGAGATCAGCCACATCACCGATTATTCGTACCAGAACGCCGCTGCCGAGGCGTACCTGGAGGCGCGGCTGACCCCGCCGGATTTGCCGTCGCAAACCGTGAAGAGCCGGAAGCTGATCGTCGAACCGGCGGTCAAACTCAGCGGGTACCTGGATTATTTCGGGAACGCGGTGGATTTTTTTACCCTGCCGTACCGGCACCGGTCGCTGGTGGTCACGAGCAAGGTGGAGATCGAGACCCACGCGCCACGCCGTCCGACGGACGCGCTGGAAGTGAGCATCAACGAGGCGCGCCAGCTTTTGTCGGGCTCGCCCGCCGACGTTTTCGATTATTTGCAGCCGACGGAGATCGTCGTGAAGAGCAAAGAGTCGGCCCAATGGACCCAGCGTTACCTGGCGGGGCAACGACCGCTCGGGGAGGCGTTGGAGGCGCTCAATCTGGCGGTGAACCAGCAGTTTGCGTACGTGAGCGGGTCCACGAACAATTCGACGCCGCTGGCGACGATCTGGGAGCAGAAAAAGGGCGTGTGTCAGGATTTTACCCACGTGATGTTGAGCGTGCTGCGGACGGCGGGGTTGCCCGCGCGATACGTGTGCGGGTACATCGAGGCGCTCGCACCACCGAGCGCGAGCGCGGCGAATCCCATCGGGCGCGCCGGGCGGACGCTGGTGGGCGCGATTGCGACCCATGCGTGGGTGGAGGTGCTGGTGCCGGGCATGGAATGGGTGGCGCTCGATCCGACCAACAAGCAATGGTGCGGCGAGCGGCACATCACGGTTTCGCGCGGGCGGGATTTCCGGGACGCGACGCCGTTGCGGGGGACGTTCAAAGGCACCGGCAAGCAGACGATGAAGGTGAAAGTGTTCGTGAAACGACGGGTGCAGGCGGAAGCGAAGAAGGGTTGAAGAGGTGGAGGGATGGCACGAGCCCGGGTTAGCGCGGGTTGCCGTTGAATGAGTGTTGGCGGAGGGCGCGGTTGCCAGACAGTCAATGACGGCTGGGACAGCCGTCCCTACCTAATCGGAGATGCGCCGCAGCGCGGCAGAGGCTGAGGCAAACGCAAGGCGCGGTCGGCTCTGCCGCGCACGCGGTGGTGGCAACCGCAGAGGGTCGCCCCGCAATCGGCAGGATTACCCTGTTGGGAGGAGTTTCGAGCCGTTTGTTCCCCCTTTTGGTTTCTTGCGCACCTTTCGGTTTCTTTTGCCGCGATCCCCTGTAACCTAGGCACTTGTCCATGCCCATCCGTATCCGCATCGACCACCGCACGCACTACGAGTATGAGCGCCCGGTGAGTTTGTCGCCCCACCTCGCCCGCGTGTTTCCTCGCACCGAACCCGGCCGGCTCGTGCAAAAAATCCAGTTCCGCACCCACGAGAGCGCCGACATCCAGTACCGGCGCGATCTGTATGACAACTGTTACGCGCGCTGCTATTATCCCGACCCGGTCGCGGACCTGCGATTCGATTACTCGGTGGAAATGGAACTGCACGAAACGAACGCGTTCCATTTCCTGCTCGATTTCGACGCGGCGGAATATCCTTTCCGTTATCAACCCGATCTGGCGGCGAAGCTTGCGCCGTCTTTGACCCCGCGGGGGAAAGATGCGGCGATTGCGGTGGGCGGAAAGCTGCTGCCGCTGCCTTTTTGGACCATGCCGCCCGCCGGAACCAGTACGGTGACTTTGCTCGTGAGCTTGATCGAAGCCCTGCATGGGCAGATCGCCTACGAGGTGCGCGAGGAAGGTGTGGCGAGGTCGCCAGAGGAGACGCTCAAGCTCGGGACGGGCGCGTGCCGGGACACCGCGGTGTTGCTGGCAGCCATTCTGCGGGAGATGGGGCTGGCGGCGCGGCTGGTCAGCGGGTATTTGTGCGAGTTCGGTGCGGAAGCGCGCCAGCGACGCGCCGAAGGGGCGATGCACCTGTGGACCGAAGTCTATCTGCCCGGCGCGGGTTGGACCGGGTTGGACGCGACCAACGGGATCTTTTGCAACCACAACTTCATCGCGACGGCGGTGGGCTTGACCACGGCGGAGGTGACGCCGATCAGCGGACGGTATTTCAGCCAGGACGTCGTTCCGGCGAAGATGACCGCGAAGCTGGAACTGACGGCTTTGTAGAGCGGGAAGGCCTCGGAGAGGCCTCCCTACCTCGGTGACGAACCCGCTTCGCGGCGGAGGCTACGCGTTGGCGACGGGCGGCTCGATGCTGGCAGCCGTTGCGACGGGGTCGGGCTGCGTCAGCTTGATAAGCCGAATTTCCGAGAGGGCGAAATCTGCCTCGCTCGTCACGAACGAGCGGTGACCTTGCCCGATATAAAAGTTTTCTTCCTTTTGTTCCCAATCGGTTCTGCGACCGAGGCGAATTTGCGGGTCGGCGCTCGTTTCCGCGCCGGGGTAGCGAACCGGAATGTATCCGGCGGCCTTGCCCTCGTTGAGCCATTCAAAATCGACCGGTGCCCAGATGGAGTCCATCAGGTGCGTGCGTGGGCGGAAGGAAAGTTCCCGCATGTGCTCGAACGGAATCCAGTAATACTTGCCTTCGATGTAAGCTTCGACCAACGGTCCCAGGCGGCTGTCCCCATCGGCGATCCACGCCACTTCCTGGTTGTTGATGCGCGCGGCGACCGCCGGGGCGGCTTCAAACGCCCTGGCTTGGCTGGCAGCCGCAGCGGGCCAGTTGCCGGCGCGACCCAGGCGGAATGATTCCACCATGCCGCCGATCCACTCGGGCGGCTCACCGAACAGGGTCGGGTCCTGTTGCCCGGAGAAGACGGCGCGGCGGTCCGCCTCACAGGCGAGCAATTTCTCGCACACGCCCGCGAACATCACCGTGGACGGGTCGATCTCGGTGAACACTTTCAACTGCGTCTGCGCGCCGTCCCAATTTCCCATCACGCAGTAAAGCTGGAAAAGGACACTCCGGTGGGCCGTGTCGGACGGCGCCTTGCGCACCGCGTCCTTCGCGGCGGCAAGCGCGTCGTCCAAACGGCCCTCCTTGAGGGCAGCCGTCGTGTCCATGATCCAGGGGACGGGGCCATCCCTGGCCCCGGAAATCGACTAACCTTTTTCGTTCTTGTGCAGGTCCCAGAAGGTGGGGATGGCCGAGCCGGCCTTGCCCGTCTTATGGTCGGTCGGGGTGTACTTCCAGTTGATCTTGCCGTAGGCGAAGCTGACGGTTTCCATCGGGAGCGGGTCGCCGCCCTGGGGGCTGCCGCTGACCTGCACGGAGGTAATGATCACGTCGTTGAACTTGTAGTTCATGTACTCGGGCTTGGTTCCGTCCGAGCGATGGAGCTGCACTTCCACGTTGGGGATGTGTTCGCCGCTGGAGCACATCTGGTTGAGCTTGGGCGAGGTGGCGTCCAGCGTCTTGCTGATGGAGAAGTCGGCGTGATCCGTCCGGCCCGCCGAACGACCGCCGCCGCTGCTCACCGAGCCGCTGGCCGTCTGGCTGACGCCGTGGCTGAAGGAAAGGACCTCCACCCACTTCTGGTGCTTGGCGTCCTCGGACTCGCCGTCCACGCCGTCTAATTTGATGAAACAATCGAATGCCATAACGTTTTCTGACTCCTAATAGCGTTGATGCGCCGAACAGATTTCCCGTCGCTCCGCCGGCGCAAACTCGGCTCAACGGGGGTTTATCTTCAACTGCCCTGTTTGACAGAAGGAAGCTTGGAAACCAACCGCAGGGACACCGTCAATCCCTCCAGTTGATAATGCGGACGGAGGAAAAATTGCGAGGTGTAGTAACCGGGGTTGCCGGGCACTTCCTGCACCTTCACCTCGGCGGCGGCCAGCGGGTATTTCGCCTTCTGGTATTCGCTCGCGGAGGAATCCACCGTGTACTGCATGATCCACTTGTTGAGCCAGTCCTCCATGTCCTGACGCTCCTTGAAGCTGCCGACCTTGTCGCGCACCATCGTCTTGAGATAATGGGCGAACCGGCAAACGGCAAAGAGATAGGGCATCCGGGCGCTCATGTTGGCGTTGGCCGTGGCGTCCGGATCGTCGTATTCCGCCGGTTTCTGGAGCGATTGCGCGCCCATGAACACCGCGTAATCCGTGTTCTTCCAATGCGAAAGCGGGATGAACCCATTGCCAGCCAGCTCGGCCTCGCGGCGGTCGGTGATGGCGATTTCGGTGGGGCACTTCATGTCCACGCCGCCGTCGTCGGTCGGGAAAGTGTGACAAGGCAAGCCCTCGACCATGCCGCCGCTTTCCGGGCCGCGGATGGAGGCGCACCAGCCGTAGAGCTTGAAGGCGCGGGCGATGTTGACGCCCATCGCAAAGGCCGCGTTGGACCACACGTAATTGCTGTGGCTCGCGCCCTCCGTGTCTTCCTCGAAGGCAAATTCCTCGACGGGCGAGGTCTTCGCGCCGTAGGGCAGACGGGCGAGATAGCGGGGCATCGTCAGACCCAGGTAACGGGCGTCTTCCGAGGCGCGGAGACTGCGCCACGGAGCGTACTCGGGGCTGCTGAAAATCTTGGTCAGGTCGCGCGGGTTGGCGAGTTCCTGCCACGAATCCATGTTCATGACCGTGGGCGCCGCCGCCGCAAAGAACGGACAATGGCCCGCCGCCGCGATCTTCGCCATGCCGGAGAGGATGGCCACATCGGGCGGCGTGTGGTCGAACTGGTAGTCGCCGATCATGCAGCCGTAGGGCTCGCCGTTGGGCGTGCCGAACTCTTCTTCGTACAGTTTCTTGAAGAGCGGGCTCTGGTCCCACAGCGCGCCGGGGAAGTTCTTGATGGTCTTGCCCACGTCCTTCTTGGAGATGTTCATGACCCGGATCTTGAGGGTCTCGTCGGTCTCCGTGTTGAAAACCAGGTGGTGCAAGCCGCGCCAACTGCCTTCCAGGGTCTGAAAATCCTGGTGGTGGATGATCAGGTTGACCTGCTCGGTGAGCTTCTTGTCGATCTCGGCGATGATGGCCTCGATGGCGCGCGTCGAATCGCTCGAAATCAGCTTGGTCTGGCCCAACGCCTGCGCGGCGAGGGTGCGGACAGCGGATTCCACCGCCGTTTTACGCTCGTCCGTGCGTGGCTTGAACTCCTGCTGGAGCATCGACTCGAAGTCGCTGAGTTGCCCCGGTGCGGCTTCCGTCGTGGTGGAAGCGGCGGTATCCCGCGTCATTTCTGCGCTCATGGTAGGAAGGAACTAGAGATGGATTTGATGGAGGATCAAGCCTTGGGCGCTTCGTCCGCCGGCTTGGCACCGGAGGCCACCTGAGCAAGCAACGTACTGTCGTTCAGCATTTTAGAAAGCAGTTCTTCCGCGCCGCCCTTGCCGTCCATGTAAGTGAGCAGGTTGGCGAGTTCGTTGCGGGCTTCGAGGAGCTTGTTGAGACCCTCGACCTTGCGCGCGACGGCGGCGGGCGAGAAATCCTCCATGCTCTCGAAGGTGATGTCCACGCTGACATTACCCTCACCCGTGAGGGTATTAGGCACCTGGAAGGCGACGCGCGGCTTCATGGCCTTGAGGCGATCCTCGAAGTTGTCCATGTCGATGGAAAGGAATTTGCGCTCGCCGACGGCGGGCAGCGGTTCCTTGGATTTGCCGCTCAGGTCGGACATGACGCCCAACACGAACGGGAGTTGGATTTTCTTCTCCGCGCCGTAGGTTTCCAGATCGTATTCGATCTGAACACGAGGCGCGCGATTTCGGGCAATAAACTTTTGGCTGCTGTTGCTGGCGGCGGGCATAAGGATAGGATTGTGAATCGGTTGCGAAAACGCAACCAAAAATTTTCGGAGGGCGTTTCGCTATCATCAGGCGGCTTCCTCGGGCAGCGGCCCGGCGATCACGTCCATCTCCGCGCGGCCGCCCGGAGCCAGGTTGTCGATGAGGTCGAGGAAGCTTTTGCCGACGAGGCGCTGGGCGCGCATGAGCAGGATCGGCACGGGGCTGGACGGCTCGGCGGCGGCGTAGTAGTCGCAAAGCTTCTGGAGCATCCGGCGCACGTCGTCCGGGGACTGGATGTCGCCGGAGATGGCCTGCCCGCCCGTGCGCGCCACCGTGGCGGCGGAACCGGCGAGAGCGGCCGCCGTGCCCGAGGCCCCGGCGCCAGCCGGGGCCGACACGCCGCCGGTAAGGGCGTCAAACGGGCGCAGTCCCTTGTCGAGCGCCTTGATGAGCACGTCGAAGGATGGCGCGTTGGTGCGGCCCAGGGTCTCGATGAGGAAATCGTCCAGCGAGTGAACGGCGTTGACGATTCGCTTGAGCGCGTCCACCCCGGCGGCGACTTCCTCGGGGTTGGAGTTGGCAACGATCTCGGGCAGGCGCGTGAAGCCCAGCGCCGTGCCGCCGCCCGCGGTGGGGGATTCGGTCTTGAGGTAATTGAGGGTCACCGGCCCCAGACCCGGCGCGCGGAAGATTGCCGCCGCGCTCAGCCGGTCGATGTATTTGATGGGGTCGCCAAAGCTGCCGGGCTCGACGGCGAGCTGGGAGAGGATGTTGACGCGCTGGGTTGGATCGTTGTCATCCGGGTCGATCTGCGGGTGGACGGTCGGCCAATACTGGCGGACCAGCCCCGTGATGAATTCGATGCCCTTGGCCGCGCCTTCCAGGCCGCCCGTCTGGGAGATCGAGACGACGTAGTACACGGCGATCTGCAAGTCCTTGGAGCGTTTGAGGCCGTCCTCGGCCATCTTGCGGACGGCGGGCCAACTGGGTTCCTTGGCCTCGGAGAACTGGGTCTCCGGCGTGCCCTGGATGAGCACGGCCAGTTCGTTGTAGATCGGGTCGTAGGAAAGGTCCTCGCCGGTGGGCGAGTCGGCGGAGACGGGTTCGAGGAGAGGGTCCATGTGGGGAGAGGATGAAGGCTGAAGGATGAAGGCTGAAGGCGGAGGGCGGGGAATTCTGTTTTATCATCCATCGCGCGCTTTTTGAAGCGCGCACATGCACCTGCGTTACCTGCGTTATCTTTTTTGCGTTTTTCCTCGGAAGATTTTTTATTTAAGCGCGCCGTGGATGGTTCTTTGGAGGGTCGTTTATCCGCCTTGGTGCAGTGCTGCCAGCTTCCCGCGCTTCCGGCGCCCCTCCGGGGCGCGCTCGCTTGGTGGATGGATTCCGGGGGGGTTTACCGCGACTGATTCTTGCACCCCTCCGGGGTCGCCGGAGGGACCAGGCAGACTTGGGAGCCTGTCAATACCAAGCAGTTGAGCGAATGTTTGCGGTAGATGGTTTCCCTCTGGGGGAGCGCAAGCGCCTCGCGTGCCCGCTTTGGCGCCTCGCCAAAGCGCGGGGGGCGCCACCACACCGGAGCCGGAGCCCACGGCGGGGCGCCGTCGGCAGCACGCGAGGCGCGTGCGCTCCCCGACCGGAGCCAATGGAAAGACCTCAAGAAGAGAGCTCATAGGCTTGTCAGTGTTGATGGTTCATAGGCCAGCGAGGCTCGTCGGCGGGTTGTTCGGCGGCCCGGGTAGCGAGCACTCAGCGGTGCGGGGACCAGCGGGCGGCCCGTCCTGATCCACCATTTTCAAAGGGGCCTCTTTTTTCGCGGCGGGCGAGGCGGCGGGCGCGGGGGAGGTCGCCGGGCCGGGGCTCGCCATCGGCGGCGCGGGCGGCAGCTTCGAGGAAGGCGCTTTTTGCGCGGGCGGCAGGGCCTTGCGTTGCGCGTTGATGACCTTGACCATGTCGTCCGAGGACGGGTTGCTCATCCCCAGGTCCGACACGATGTGACCTTCCGCCTTGGTCACTTCCACCGGGGTCAGACCCATGTGTTCGATGTAGCCGAAGAGGTTGTCGAAACCACGCGCGGCATTGTCCACATCCGGGTACTGGCCCGCCTTCTCCTTGAGGTAGGGGGCAAAGCCGTCGGGCTGGTCGGTTTTCTTTTCGACCGTGTAGTCGTCGTAGGCCTTCTGGTAGGCGGTGCCGATAACCGGGGCCTTGGCCTTGTCCTTGCCGTAGAGGTCCTCGAACGCCTTGAGGATCGTCTGCACCTCGCGCTCGCTCATGCGGTCCACGACCACGACGTACTCGGAGGGCACCAACTGGCTGACGCCGCCCTTGATGGGCTGGAGCCGCCCGTAGTTCTCGGTGTCCTTGCTGTCGACCAACTGGGCGAAGAGAGCCCGCTTGGAACTGGCGCCGTACTCACGCTTCTCCGCCTTGCGCGGATTGATGCCGAGCTTGCGCAGCTCCTCCATCTGGCTGGCGCTGATGTTGACATCCACCGGGATGTCGAGCGGCTTCTGGTCAGGCAGCGCGCCGGAGATCGCCGCCGCGGTGTCGAGCGTCTGCGAACCGCCGCCGATGGGCTGCTGCGGAATCGCAAAATCGAACAGGCCCGTGGAAGCCAGCGCGCCAGTGCCCCGGAACTGCGCGGCCAGGTTGGGATTGCGGAAGACGGACAGCCCCAGGCGGCGCGCGATGGTGGTGGACCCGGTCGTGGTGACGAAGCTGGCCGTCTGGGGGGCGGACCGGTCGGCGAACTGGAGGTTCGCGCCGCCGAAGTTGATGCTCTGACCGGCGGCGAACGTCAACCCGCCGTCCACCCCGAGGGTGTTCATCGCGCCACCGGGGCGGTTGAGCAGGAAGATCGTGTCCGCGTTGATGCGCAACGTGCGGCCCGCCGCGAGGTCGCCCACCGTGGCGACGCCGCGGCCCACGTCGATGGTCAGCGCGCCGGGAGCGTAGAGTTTTTGCAGGTCGCCCATCTGGAAGCTGTCGCCCTTCACCAGCACCGAATTGCTCGTCAGCACGATGGTGGAATAGCGCAAGCGATCGGGCGCGTTCGTGTTCGGGTCGCCGTTGAAAACGACGGTGCCGCTGCTCGTGTAGTTGCTGCCCTCCAGCAGCAGGAGTTCGCCGCTCGCGGCGAGATTCAGGTCGCCCGAAAGGACGTTGGCATCTTCGGCCAGGCGGATGCGGTTGCCGGTCGCCGTCAGGTTGCCCGCCGCGCCCGTCACGGTGCGGTTGAAGATCAGGTCGCCGCCGTTGGATTTGAGGGTGGTCGTGCCACCCGCGTTATCGGCGTTGGTGGTGACCAACCCGTTATAGACCTGGCTGTTGACGGTTTGAACCAGACCGCCGTTGATGAACGCCTGATGGCTGCTGCCGCCTTCGGGGGTGGTGTCGCCCGGGGCGTCGCCCAGGGTCAGGCTGGCAAGGGCGCTGGCGTACCCGACGCGGCCGTTAAAGACCGTGGACCCGGGGCTGGAAAGCGTGACGTTGCGGGTCTGGGCGGTGCCGGCGTCCAGCGTGGAATTGAAGGTGAGGCCGCCGTTGCCGCTGACCAAGATGATGTCGCCGTTGCTTTGCCGGCTCGTGCCATCCCCCAACGAGACGGGCAACGAATAGGTCTGGAAATCGTTCGTCTGCACACGGTCGGTGTTGAGGACGATCTTCTTGCCGGTGCCGTCCACCGTCAGACTGGCGGCGTTCGTCACCTCGCCATCGAGGGTCGCCGTATTGCTGACGGTGAAACGCGTGGCCCCGGTGCCGGTGATCCGGTCGAGGAACGTGGCGTTGACCGCGTTGACGGTCAGGGCGTTCGCGTTGCCGGTGACGGCGCTCCGCGCCAGGACGTTGCCGAGGGTGCTGGTCAGGGTGGCGGGCTTGCCCAGGGTGATCTCGCCACCGTATTCCTGGTTGTCCCGCGTCGTGACGCTGCTGCCGTTGAGCGCCAGGGCACCCGACACGGCCAGGCGGACGGCACCCACCGTGTTGCCGAACACCGTGCGGTTGGCGGTGATGTTCAGGAAGCCCGCCCGGTCAACCGGGCCAAATTTCGCCGTCTGCGCGGTGACGTTCAGGTCGTGGCCATTGGCGGTGACGGGGGACTCGAAATCCACCGTCCCCCCATCGGAGCGGAAATTCTCCGTCGTCCCCCGGGCCGTGTTGAGAATCACCTGACCGGTGAAGAGCTGGTCGCCCGCCGTGTGGATGGAATCGGTGTTCACCGTGACGACGCCATTGCCCCGGATGCTCAGGCTGGCGACGCCCGCCGCGCCGGTGGCCGCTCCGACCGTGCCGTCGAGGGCCGTCGGGCCGTTGACGGTCCAATCCAGCGCCCCGGTGTTGGTGATCGTGTTGAAGGACGCGGCGGTCGCACCGGTGATCGTCAGAGGCAGCGCACTACCATTCAGGGAGTTGGCAAAAGTGATCTGGCCGTTGGCGGCGAGGGTGGTCGCCTTGGCCAGCGTGACGCCGTCGTTGAAGGTCTGGACGCCGGTGGTGGTGATGGACCCGCCGTTCAGGAGGGTGGTGCCGGGGGCATCGGTGACGAGGCTGGCGAGCGCGCCGCCCGTGCCGATGGTCCCGTCAAACTCGGTGGTCCCGGCGGTATTCAGCGTCAACGCGAATGTGCCGTCCAGCGTGGCGCGGAAGATCAGCAATCCGGCGGCGTTGCTGGTCAAGGTGGTGCCGCTCTGGAGGGTGACGCCGTCGCCGAAATCCTGCTTGCCGGTGGTGGTGATCGTGCCGGCTTTCAGGATCGTCGTGCCCGCGGCGTCGGTGGTGAGGCTCGCCAGCGGGACCCCGTTACCGACCGCGCCGTTGAGCCGCGTGGCGGCGGCGGTGTTGAGCGTCAGCGCGAACGCGCCGTCGAGCGCCGAATTGAACGTGAGATCGCCGGTGGCCGTGCTGGCCAACGTCGTATCCCGGGCCAGGGTGACCGCATCCCTGAACGTCTGCGCGCCGGTGGTCGTGACCCCACCCGCGTTGAGCACCGTGGTGCCGGGCGCGTCGGTGGTGAGGCTGGCGAGCGGGACCCCGTTGCCGACCGCGCCGTTGAACTGCGTGGTCCCGGCGGTGGCGAGCGTCAGGGCAAACGCGCCGTCGAGCGTCGAGCGGAAGATCAGCAGCCCGGCGGCGTTGCTCGTCAAGGTAATGCCGCTCTGGAGGGTGACGCCGTCGCCGTAGTCCTGCGCGCCGGTCGTGGTGATCGCGGTGGTGTTGAGCACGGTGGAACCGGGGGCGTCCGTGGTGAGGCTGGCCAGGGGCGTGCCGCCGCCGACGATCCCGTCGAATTCCGTGGTCCCGCCCGTGTTGAGCGTCAGCGCGAACGCGCCGTCCAGCGTGGCGCGGAATGTGAGCCCGCCGCCGCCCGCTAGCACCGTGGTCTGCGCGAGCGTCGCCGCGCTCCGGTAGGTCTGCGCACCGCCGGTGAGCACGCTGGGCTGGGCTGCGCTGGCCCCGACGACGTTGAAGAACACCGGCCCAGTCGCGGTGAGGTCCCCGGTGACGCGCACCCCCGCCGGGGCGGCCGTGCCGGTGAGCACCTGGTTGAACTGCGTGCCGCCGCCGTTCGTGGTCAAGTTGGCGAGGGCGGTCGTGCTGCCGACGAGACCGTTGAAGACCTGGAGCGCACCGGTGCGCAGGGTCAGGTTGGACGGGCCGTCCAGCGTGGAATTGAAGACCAGCGAGCCCGCCAAGCCACCGACGAGCGCTGTGTCCTGCCCGAGCGTCGCCGCGCCGTTATAGGTCTGCGAACCGCCGGTGAGGATCGTGGGCTGGGCAAGGCTGCTGCCGGTCGCCTCGAAGCTGACGGCGTCGTTGATCGTCACGTCGCCGACGACGTTGACGCCCGCCACCGCACCGCCAACGGGCATCCGGAAGTACGCCGTGCCGCCGACCGGGCCGGGGTTGTCGGTGGTCAGGCTGGCGAGCGGGCCGACGTGGCCGACGAGGCCGTAAAAGTATTCGTTGCCGGAGGTGTTGAGGTTCAGCGCGCGCGCGGGACCGGCGGGGTCGCTGTCCACCGTCCCGTTGAAGGTGAGGTCGCCACCGCCGGTGCTGGTCAGCACGGTGGGCGCGCCGAGCAGCAGGCCGACGCGGTAGGTCTGCGCGCCCGCCGTGGTCAGGCCGCCGCCCGCCAGTTCGACGAAGCCCGCCGTGCTGTTGTCGTTGGGCGCGACGGAGAGCAGGCCGGGCAGGGTGACCGGACCGGCGAAGGTGGCATTCGCGCCGCCGAGGTCGAGGCTGCCGACGTTGATCGTCGAGGCGAAGCGCGTGGTGCCCACGCCGCTGCGCACGGAAAGGTCGCTGCCGCCGACGCTGGTGAGGCTCGTGCCCGGGGCGATGTTGAAGGAGATGGCTCCGCCGCCGGTAAACGCGCCGCCGGGCGCGGGCAGGGTGTCCGCGCTGGTCAGGAACGTGTTGGCGGCGAGCCGGACGTTGTTGGTGTACGCCTGGTCCGCGTTGACGGGCGGCAGGGTACCGATTTGCGCGACCGTCAGGACGCCGGGTTGCGCGAGGCTCGCGCCCAGGATGTCGAAACGCACGTCGTCGTTGATCGTCACCGCACCGTTGACGGTCACGCCCGCACGGGCACCCCCCACGGTTATGTTGAATTGGGTTTCCTCGCCGGGCGATCCGGTCAGAGTGCTGGTCAGGCCGGTGAGCGGCGTGCCGCTGCCGACGACCCCGTTGAACACCGTCAGGCCGCCGGTGTCGAGCGTGAGGGCAAATGCGCCGTCCACCGTCCGGTTAAAGGTGAGATTGCCGCCGCCGGTGCTGTTGAGCGCGGTGGACGCACCCAGTTGAACCGCATCGTTGTAGGTCTGGTTGCCGCTGGTCAGGGCGGTGCGGACGGTGGTGATGGTCCCCCCGGCCAGCAGGGTCGTGCCGCCCGCGTCGGTCGTCAGGCTGCCGAGTGCCGCGCCGCCGCCGACCGCGCCGTCGAATTCCGTGGTGCCGGTCGTGTTGACCGTCAGGTTGCGCGGGGTGGCCGGTGCGTCGCTGTCCAGCGCCCGGGCGAAGCGGATGTCCCCGCCCGTGCTGGCCGCCACGGCGTCCGCGCCCAGGGTCACGGGCGACCGGTAGGCCTGGAAGCCGACGGTGTTCACCTGCCCGCCGTTGATCCGGGTCACGCCCGAGCCGTCGGTGCCCAGGCTGGCGAGCGGCGTCGTGCCGCCGACCGCACCGTCAAACTCGCGCACGGACGAGGCGAGGAGGTTCAGCGCAAACGCGCCGTCTAGCGTCAAGTGGAAGGTGATCGTACCCGCGCTGACGCCGGACAACGTCGTGTCATGGCCGAGGGTCACCACATCGCCATAGAATTGCGCGCCGGAGACGAACACCTGCCGGGCGTTGAGCAGAGTCGCGCCCGGGGCGTCCGTGGTGAGACCGGCCAGCGGGGTCAGGACACCCACGCCCGCGTTGAACACGGTGTTGCCGCCGGTGTTGAGCGTGAGGAGCTGCGCGCCGTTGAGCGTGGAGTTGAAGGTCAGGTCGCCGCCCGCGCTGCTGCTGAGCACGTTGTCCGACCCCAGTTGCACGGCGTTGCCGTAGAACTGCGCTCCCGTCGTGGCGACCAGACCACCGTTCAGGCGCGTGACCCCGGCGGCGGTGGTCGTCAGGCTGGTGAGCGCGGCGGAGTTGCCGACCGACTGGTTGAAGGTCGTGAGCCCGGCGGTGTCGAGTGTCAGGGCGTGCGCGCCGTTGAGTGGGTCGTTGAAGGTGAGGTTGCCCGCGTTGGTACTGGTGAGCAGCGTGTCCGCGCCCAACTGCACGGCGTCCTTGTAGGTCTGGCCGTCCACGGTCTGGACCAGGCCGCCGCTGATGGTCAGGAAGCCACCGCCGCCCACGGTCAAGCTTTCCGCGTACACGGAGCTATCGAACCCGACCGCGCCGCCCGTGCTGATCGTCAGGTGATAAGGCGTGCCGAGGAGGGACGCTCCGAAGTGGATACCCCCCCCGCCGGTGCTGGTCAGGGTCGTATCTGCTTTCAAGAAAACGATTCCGTCGTAGTTCTGGGAGCCGGTGGTGGTGACGCTGCCGCCGCTGATCAGCAAACCGTTGCCGTTTATCTGCAAACTGGCGACGGAAACCGCCCCGCCCAAGTTCGCCGATCCCCCAAAGTTCAGGGTGAGGGCAAAGGGGCCGGTCACCGTCGAATGGAGGTCGAGGGAACCCAGGCCGTCGTTGAGAATGGTGTCCGCCCCGAGCGTGACGGGGTCGTTGTAGGTCTGCCCGGCCACGGTGTTGACCGCGCCACCCGCCAGCAGGGTCGTCCCCGGGCCATCGGTCGTGAGGGTGGACAAGCGGCCGGTGCCGCCAACCACGCCGGAGAACCGGGTCTGGCCACCGGTGTTGATGGCCAGCGAGAAATCGCCCAGGTCGGGCAGGATGGCGACAGAGTCCACCGTGGAGGCGAAGGCGATATCCCCACTGGCGGTGCTGGCAAGCGTCGTGTTCGCACCGAGCAGGACGGCGTCGCCGTAAGTTTGCGCGCCGGTGGTGCGGATCAGGCCCCCGTTGATTTGCGTGGTGCCGCCCGCGTCCGTCGTGAGGCTGAGCAGCGGAGTGGTGCCGCCGACGGGGCCGTCGAAGACCGTCAGGCCGCCGGTATTCAGCGTGAGGGCGCGCGGCGTGGCGGGGGCATCGCTGTCCACCGTGGAGAGGAAGGTGATGTTGCCGCCCGCCGCGAGGACCGTGGGGGCGGTCAGGATGACGGCGGTGTTGTACTGCTGCGGGCCGGTGGTCGTGAAGGTGCCGCCCACGGCCACGCTCCCGCCGGTGCCGCTGTTCGGCTCCACGGAGAAAATCCCCACCGGGCCGACCTGGCCCGTGAACGTGGCGAGCGCGCCGCCGAGGTCGAAGCTGGTCGCGTCCACGCCGCCGGGCAGTTGCGTCTGGCCGACGACGGTGCGGACGTAGAGGTTCTGCCGTCCCGACGCGCTGCTCACGGTCGAGCCGAACGTGATCTGGCCGTTAGCGGTGTACGCTGGATCGGTCGGCGCTCCGGCGGTGCTGGTGAACACGGTCTGACTGCCCAGGAGGACCGGGTTCGCGTAGGTCTGCGGGCCGTTGCCGAACGTGAGCACGGTGGGGTTGGTCAGCGTGCTCCCGGCGACCGCAAAGCGCGCCTCGTCGTTGAGGGTCACCGCGCCGTTGACGCGCACCGCCGCCAGCGCGCCGAACTGCGCCTCGTCGGTGGGCGTGGGGGCGACGCCCGGAAAGAGCGGGTCCGTGGCGAATCCGCCCAGCGCGGTCGTGCCGCCCACCGGCCCGTTGAACACCTCGTTGCCCGGGGTGGAAGCGGCCAGGGAGACCGGGCCGTCCACCGTCCCGCCGAAGGTGATGGCGCTGGTCGCGCCGGTGGCCAGCAAACCGGTGTTGAGCTGGAGCGTCACCGCGCCGTTGTAAGTCTGCACGCCGACAGACACCACGCTGGGATGGTCGGCGGTGGTCAGGGTGCTATTCGCCTCGTTAAAGAACGCGGGGCCGGTGACGGTCAGGCCGGTGGTGCCCACGTTGACGCCGCCCTTGCCAACCGTGGAGGCCCCCGCGCCCATGTTGAAGTGCGTGCCGCTGGTGGCAGTGGTACCCGAGGTGGAGACATTCAGCCCGGTCAGGGCGGTATCGTTGCCGACCAGATCGTTGAAGACCACCTGCGCATCCGGGCCGGTGACGCCAATTGCCAGCAGGGTCGCCCCGTCCACCCGGGAGGCGAAAGTCACGGCCCCAACCGCGTTGAGGCTCGGGTTGTTCGCCAGGGTGACGAGGTTGCCGTAGGCCTGCGCGCCCGTGGTGGTGAAGGCACCGTTGAGCAGCGTGCCGCCCGCGCCGTCGCTGGAGAAATTGGCCACGTTGGCGAACGCGCCCGGCACCGTGATCTGCCCGCCGAAATGCACGCTGAGGTCGTGCTGGTTGAAGTCCAGGGTGCCGCCGCTGGTCAGCGTCCCGCCGCCCCTGAGCGCGGTGTTCTGGCTGGCCGAACCGCCCTTGGCGTAGGTCTGTGAACCTCCGGTCAGCACCGTGGGCTGGCCGGGACTGCTGCCCATGGCCCCGAAGGCCACGGCGTCGTTAATCGTCACGTCGTTTGCAACGTTGACCCCCGCCGCCGCCGTTCCGATGGTCATGTTGAACCGCGTCGTGCCGGTGGTTACGCCCGCGTTGTCGGTCGTCAGGCTCGCCAGCCGCCCGGTCGTGGCGCTGCCGACCAGACCCGTGAAGACCTCGTCCCCGGCGGCGTTGACGACCAGCGCCTGCCCGCCGTCGGTCGTGCCATCGAGCGTTTTGTCGAACGTCACGTTGCTGCCCGTCGAGGAGAGCAAGGTCGAGGCCGCGCCGAGGGTGACGGAGCCGTTGTACTCCTGGAAGCCCGTGGAGCGGACCGATCCGCCGTTCAGCTTGATGACGCCGCCGCCGGTCACCAGCAGATTCCCCAGAGGACCGCTGCCCGCCACGGCGCCGCTGCCCACCGCTCCGCCGAAGGTCGTCGTGCCGCCGGTGCTCAGGGTGAGCGTGGGCGTGCCGCTGGCGGTGTTGTCCAGCGTCGAAACAAAATTCAGCGCACCGAGGCCGCCGGTCGCGGTGTCCTGCAAAACGGTGTTCGCCGCGCCGACCGTGACGGGTCCCTGGTAGAATTGACCTCCCGCAAAGGTGGTCACGCTCCCGCCATTGATTTTCGTGGTCCCGGTGCCCAGGGCATTCAACTGGTTGAGCGCCGCCAGATTGCCCACCGGTCCGCTGTACACCACCGCGTTGGACGTGCTCGTGGTCAGTTGCCTGGTGTTGGGAGTCAGGCCGTTGACCGCGAAGAGGAAGTCGATCTCGCCGCCGGAAGTGCTGGTCAGCGTCGTGGGTCCTCCGGGCGCGCCCAGCACGACCGCCCCGCCGTAGCTTTGCCCACCGGTCGTGGTGATCGCGCCGCCGTTGAGCGAGATCATGCCGGCACCGGTGGTGATCGTCAGCGCAGCGAGCGGTGCGCCCCCGCCGCCGACCCCGCCGTTGAAAGCCACCGGGCCGGTGGTGTGCAGGGTCAACGCGAAGGCGGTGCCGGGGCTGCTGAGGGTGAACGGGGTGCCGCCCGGGTTCGAGCCGAACTCGAAGCCGCCCGGCCCGGCGTTCAAAGTGGAATTCGCGGTGAGCGTGGTGGGGTTGTCGTAATGCTGGTAGCCGGTGGTGGTGAAGGCCGCCGGGGAATTGGTGGCGATGGCCGTGCCGCCCGCGCCGTTGCTGGTGAAGTTGTGGATGTTGGTGAACCGGTTGCCGAGCGGGATCGTCACCAGGCTGGAAAGCGTGAGCGTCAGGTCGTGCGTCTGGGCGTTGACGACGTTGCCCGTGCCGTTCACCGTCACCGTCGAGCCGACGAACGTGGTGTCCGTCCCGAGCAGCACGCCGCCGGTGTAGTTCTGCGCGCCCAGCGTGTTGACCGAGCCGCCGTCGATGTGGATCGTCGGGCTGGTCACGGTCAGCGTGTTGAGCGCCGACGCGTTGAGCGGGGCCAGGCCGCCGCCGACCGCCCCGCCAAAGGTGACGGCCTCACCGGCGGCGTTGCCGGTCGTCACCGTCAGGTTGCTCGCGGGCGCGCCCGCCGACACCAGCGTCTTGTTGAAGGCGATGCTGCCGCCGGTCGAAGTGAGCGTCAGGCCGGTTGCGCCCGTGCCCGCCGCCGCGCTCTGGACGACCACCGGCCCCTGGTAGGTCTGCGTACCCGCCGTGGTGAAGGCGGCGTTGTTGAAGATCGTGCTGCCGTTGACGCTGGTGGTCAGGTTGTTGATCGGGGCCGCCGCCGCGCCGCTCCCCAAGCCGAACACCGTGTTGCCGCCCTGCGTGGCCGTGGTGAGGTTGAAACCCGCCCCGCCGAGCGTCGAGCCGAAGGTGACGGCCCCCGCCGCCGGGTCGGGGTTGGTGGTGGTCAACGCCACGTTCGCGCCGAGGGTCAGCGGGCTGTTGTAGGTTTGCGTGCCGGTCGTGGTGATGCCCGTCGTATTGAGCGCGGTGCCCGCGCCGCCCGCGTTGATCGTCAGGCTGCCGAGCGCATTGCCCGCGCCCGCGCCGACCAGTCCGTTGAACGTCGTGGTCCCGGCGGTAGCCAACGTCAGGTCGCCCCCGCCCACCACCGTGGAGCCGAAAGTGATCGCACCCAGCGCGCCGATTCCGTTGTTTTTGAGCAACGTCCCGGTGCTCACCGTCGCCGCCCCGTTGTAGGTCTGCGCGTCCAACGTCTGCACGGTGGGATGGGCCGCCGCGACGCCCGTGGCCTGGAACAGCGCGCCGTCGTTGATCTTCAGCGCCCCGGCGATGTTGACCCCGGCGGGGTTGAGGGCGTTCGCGCTGCCCGCGTTCATCTTGAACTGCGCCTGGCCGGTCGCCGGGCCGACGGCGTCGGTGGTCAGGCTCAGGAGCGGGACCCCGCCGCCCACCAGCCCGTTGAAGACCTCGTTGCCGGGGGTGTTCAGGGTGAGAGCAACCGCGCCGTCGAGCGTCGAGTTGAACGTGATGTCGCTCGGATTGCCCGCACCCGTCCCGGCGGTGAGAACGGTCGGGAGCGCCGCCAAGGTCAGCGTGACGGGGTTGCCATAGGTTTGGCTGCCCGTGGTGCTGAAATTCCCCGCGATGGTCGTGGTGCTCGCGGGGCTGGTGCCGTTGCTCGTGAAGTTCTTGACCCCGGTGTAGAAATTGGCGAGGACGTTGCTGCTGAGCGTCAGCGTCAGGTCGAAGCCATTGCCGGCGAAGGCAGGAGTGATCACCGTCGTCGTGTTAGGTACGACGGGGGGTAAGGTGGTGGTCAAGGTGGTATTCCCGGCGAGCGACACGCCGTCGGCGTAGGTCTGAGTACCGGTGGTGGTGACGCCGCCGTTCAGGCTGGTAGCGGCGGTGGCGGGAAGATCGGTCGTCACGCTCGCCAGGGGAGTGGTCCCGACGAACCCGCCGAAGGTCGTTTTGCCCGCCGTGTTGACCACGAGCGCCTGCGCGCCTGCCGTGTTGCTGTCCACCGTGCGGATGAAGGTAATATCGCCAGCGTTCAGCGAGGTCAGCGTGGTCGTCTGGGCGGCTCCCCCGGGCTGACCGAGGATGACCGGACCATTGTACGTTTGCAGGCCGTTCGTCCGGACCGTGTTCCCGCGGAGCGTCGTCGTCCCTGTGCCGGTGACGAGGCTGGCCAGGGCGTTCGCGGCCCCCACCGTGCCGGTGAAGGTCTGCGCGCCGGATGTCGTCAGAGTGAGCGCCTGTGTCAGCGGCGTGTTTCCTTCGACCGTGGAGATGAAATTGATGGGCCAATTGCCCGCCGCAAGGATCGTGGCGTTCGTGGCCGGGCCGAGGGTGACCGGGCCGTTGTACGCCTGTCCGCCCGCGCCGCTCGTGTTCACGGCACTCCCATTGAGCAGGACCGCGCCCATCCCCGTCGAGAGGCTGGCCAGGGGCACGGCGACCGTGCCCACCGCGCCGCCGAGGGTCGTCGTGTTCCGGGTGCTGATCGCCAACGCCTGGATTCCCGCCGTGGTCCCGGTGACCGCACCGGTGAGGCTCACCGGACCCGGCCCTGCCGTGAGCGTCGTGGTGCCCGTCCCGCCGAGGACCACCGGGCCGTTGTAGGTCTGTCCCGCCGTGTCACTGGTGATGACGTCGGAGGTGTTGAGGTTGGTCGTGCCAGTGCCGGTGGTCAGCGAGGAAAGCGGCGAGGTGGCGATTCCGGTGCCGACCGGCGCGTTGAACGTGGTCGTGCCGTTATTGGTGATGCCCAGGCTGAACGCGGGGGGCGGTGTCGTGGTCGTCAGCGTGCCCCCCCCGCGCTGGAAGGTGATCGTGCCGCCCGCCGTCGCCATCCCGCTGACGGTGCTGGCAAGGGTCGAGTTGGTTGTCAGGAGCACCGCGTCGCCGTAGGTCTGCGCGCCCGTGGCGGTACCGTTGTTGACCGTGGTCACCGCCGCCGCGCCGCCGGGGACGTTGAGGATCGTGGCGTCATTCGCGCCAGCCTGGTAATCCGTGGCGAACCCGCCCAGCGCGGCGCTCACACCCGGCGCGGGGCTCCCGCCCACGGCGGCGTTGATCTGCGTGACCCCGCCCGTGTTGATCGTCAGCGTGTGGGCGTCCGTCGTCGTGGTCATCCCCATGGTCGTCGTGCTGCTGTACAATGGCCCGTTCAGGGTCACCCCGACCCCCCCGGCGTTGCCCGCCGCCAGCGTTGCATCATGGGAAAGCGTGATGGGGCTCGTGGAGCCCGGGCTGTCGTAAACCTGGCTGCCCGTCGTGATGAAATTGTTCCGATCAATCGCCACCCCGCCCGTCCCAAGCGACGCGAAGTTTGCCACGCTGTTGTTCACGATGCTCGCCAGCGACACCACCACGCCCAGCGTGAGGCTCAGGTTGTGCGTGCCTCCGTCGAGCATTGTACCCCCGCCGCCGATGGTCAGGCTGCCCGCCGTCAGGCTCGTGTCGCCCGTGAAGGTCGGCGCGGCGGCGAAGTTGATCGTCCCCGCCGGAGTGGTCGTCAGGTTGATCGTGCCGGGCGTCGTGCTGCCCGCCGTGTTGATCGCGTTGGCCGTCGCCGACCCCAGCGTGATGGCCGTCGGCGCCGCGCTCGTCGTCAGGGTGGCGGTGGTCCCCGTGCCGCCCACCGCAACGGCTCCGCCCGCCCCGGCGGTGGACGACGTGTTGAGGGAATAAACCTGGATCGGCCCCGGCACAATCGCCGTGGTGCCGGTGAGTTGCAGGGTAACGCTCCCGCCCCCCCGTACCGCCGAAGACGTGTTGATGCTGCCGATCTCGATGGCGTTGGCGCTGGCGTTGCCGCCGGTGCTGTTGATCCCGCCCGCCGACGGTCCGCTCGCGGAAATCGTCACGTTGCGCCCCGGCGCCAGGATGGTGTCCGGTGGGGCGGTGGCAACTAGGCCCGCAATGGTTCTTGCTGTCGAGCCCGCCATCACAAAGGAGCCCGTGCCGCCCACCCCCGCACGGAACGTCACCGTACCGCTCGTCGTGGCCGTCGCCGGGGCCAGGTTGAGGAAGCCACTGTTGGCCGGTGTATCCAGGCGGAGGCCCAGGTCCTCGATGCGGATGTCCTTGGTCGCCTCCAGGTCGATGTTGATGCCTGCGCCCAACGCTTCGAGCGAGGAGGCGGAGATGGTCGTCGGCGTGGCGTCGGTCGCCGCTACCGTGCCGTTGGCGGGCACGGTGCCGACGCCTGCGCCGGTCGTGGGCGTGATGTCAATGTTGGTCGGGTCGAGCAGCAAACTGCCCACCTTGCCCGCCGGGGCGTTCGCGTTCACCCCGCCCGTGAAGCCGAGTTGCCCGTGGCTGGAAACCTCCACCTGCCCGCCGTCGCCGCCCTGCCCGCCCGCGTTCGCGCTGATCTGTCCCTGGTAGCTCGTCAATCCGTCGGACCACAACACCACCGTACCGCCGTTACCGGTCGCGCCGGTCGCGTCGGCCTTGATGGTGGTCGCCGCGTCCACAATAGTCGTCGCAGCGTGGGCCAGGTTGCCCTGCCCGTGGAAATCCCCGCCCACGCGCACGCTGCCACCGCCCGCTGTGCCGCTGGCGTCGAGCGTCGCACCTTTGAGGGCTACCGTGCCGCCGAGCACCTGGATGCTGCCACCCTTGGCGTCAGCGGTCGCGCCCGGCGCGCCGCTGGTGGCGGCGATTTTGCCGCCGACGGTCGCCGTACCGGCCCGCCCGGCGTTGACCGTGACGCTGTGGCCCTGGAGCAGGCCGGAATTGGAAATCGCGGTTGAATATAGGTCACCGCCGCCGATCAGCACCCGGGGTGCGGCCACTGTGCCGCTGTTGATGATGCTGCCGCTGCTCCCTTTCGCCGCCGTTGCACCCCCTGCTGCCGAGGTGCCCGCCTGCGACTTGCCGTTGGCTTGGACGAAGATGTTGCCGTCCTTCTCGCCGACGTACACGTCCTTGCCCGAAACCATCATCGCCATGCCCTTCGCGGCGTTGAGCGAGCCCGTGTTGACCACGTTCGCACCCATCAGGGCGATGCGGTTGTCGGCGGCCACGACGCCGTCGTTGCGCACGTCGCCCGCGAGGTCGGTAAAATGGACCTTGCCTCTGGCGAAGTCGGCGTCGCTCAGGTTGCCCGCGCCCGCGTAGAGGCTGCCCACGTTGATGACGCTGCCGTTACAAAAGTAAATGCCGTAGGGATTGACGATGAAGACGCGTCCGTTGCCTTCGAGCATCCCGAAGATCTGCGTCGGGTTCGCGCTGCCGACCACGCGGTTGAGCACGGAGCTTTGCGCGCTGGGCTGGACGAACTGCACCGTCTCGCCCGGCGCGATGTTGAAGCTGCCGTAGTTGATGATCGACTTGTTCCCGGCGGTGATGACCGTCAAGTTGCCGTTCTGCTGGAAGGTGGCGGTGCCGCTGACGACGTGCCCGCCCTTCGGCGCGGCGACGACGTAGGTGTCCGTGTAAGACACCAGCATGAACAGCAGCACGCAAAACTTGCGGAGCGAAAGGGGTTTCCCGGTGGGTTTCATGGAAAGAACGGCGTTGCGAACGGTTTTACGGAAAATTGGAGGTTAAACCCAGCAGAAAAGGAGGCAGGAGGCAGGAGGCAGGATGCGGGATGCAGGATGCAGGATGCAGGATGCAGGATGCTGGATGCTGGATGCAGGTGGTGGGAGACAGGATGCAGGATGCAAGATGCAGGATGCAGGATGCAGGTGGTGGGATTCCGAGACGCGAGGAGAGAGATGTCGGAACCCGTTGGCTCTGTCTGCATCTTGCATCCTGCATCCTGCATCTTGCCTCCTGTATCCTGCATCCTGCATCCTGTATCTTGCCTCCTCCTCTCAGTACGAGATCACCCCGACAAAGCTGATATGGCTGGAGCCGACCGTCACGGGCCGGGAAGTCTTGCTGTCGTCCACGGCGCTGAGCGGGAATCCCCAATCCACCCGCAGGTTGAGGTAGCGCGACACCTGCACTTCGACCCCCGCGCCGACGCTCGTGAGCAGCCGGTTCGCCTCAATGGTCTGAATGTCGTTGTTCTTGACGTAACCGAGGTCGTAAAACACCCGCAGGATCACGTCGAGATCGGGGCGTCCGAGGATCGTGGGCGGACGGATGGCGAACTTCGGCAGCTTCGTCGGATCGACCTCGCCTTTCTGGTCGGTGTCGGCGGGTTTGAGGATGCGCGGCAGGTGGAAGCGGTACTCCGCGTTGAAGATGATGGAATCGTCGCCTGCCGTGAACGCTTCCGGGTAGCCGCGCACGGACACGAAACCGCCGATCACATCCTCGAACTGCGGGATGAGGCGCTTGTCGCCGAAGGTGTACTGCCCGTGGACCTGGAAGGACAACTCGTGCGCGTCGGTGACCAACTTCCAGTAGCCCTTGCGTTTCCCGGCATCGGTCTCGTCCTCGTAACCCTTCCAGGCTTTGCGGAAAACGATGGGTTCGAGAAAGGCGCTGCCGCCGAAGCTGTAGCGCGCGATGACGAAATCCCGGTCCACGAGCAGGCGGCCCATGTTCTGGAGTTCGCTGTTGTCGGTGCCGATGACGCTGGGCAGATTGACCTCGACCTGGGCGTTGCCGAACACGCTGTACCGGTCCGTCAGCCGGTCGGTGGAGATGCCCGCGAGCGGGAGCAGGAAGTTCGTCGCACCGTTCTCCTGCCCACCGCCCACGTCCTTGATGTCCACGTGGCGGAATTCGACGCCCGCGAACAGGTCGATGGGGAATCCCTTCACATAATAGGGCGTGTAGATGGCCAGCAGACCCGCCGTGACGCTCTCGCCCCGGAAGGCCGCGAGGTCGAAACCTACGTCCTCGGCCAGGAACTTGCCGTAACCGCCGTAAGCCTTGAGCTTGAGCTTGTCCGGGAAAATCACCGCCGCCTGATAGGAACCGAAGGCCGAATAGGTGGCCGAGGAAAGCGAGGTCTCGAAACTGGCGTCGAGCAGGTCGTCCAACCCGGCGAGCTGCCGCAGCTCGAACCCGAGGCGCGTGCGCCAGGTGCCCGAGGCTTCCGTGCCGGTGTTGGAGGTCTGGTCGAAGAGGAAAATGGACGGCTTCTCCGCGTGGACGATGTAGTCGAGCACCACGCCGCCCTCCTCGCCCGAGGCGCTCACGGCCACGTCCACCCGGCGGCCCGGGAAGCGGTTGATGCGGTCGAGGTAATCCTGGAGTTCGGAGCGGCGCAGCAGGCTGCCGGTGCCGGGCTTGTCCTTGTCCGCCGCCTTGAGGGGCGAATTCTTGGTGATCTTGTTGTACTTGGGATCTTCCACCGTCGTGGCCAGGCCCTTGAAGGGCGGCTTCGGCACGGGTTTGACGATGGTCCGCACCGTCTTGATCTCGCTGGCGTAGATCAGCAGGGTCAACTCGGTGCTGCCGTTGCGCTTGTCCTCGCCGGTGGAGGGCACGATCTGGTCGGGGTCGGGAATGACGAACACCCCGTAGATCCCCTTTTTGTTGACCTCGCCGGAGAGGGCCAGGGACAGGCTTTGCAGCGCATCGCCGGAGAAGACTTCCGCCGTCTTGAACTTGCCGAGCACCACCGGCACGTCTCGCGCCCCCGCGCCGGCGGCGACGTAGCCGCCGTTGGGGTCCTTGGATTCGCCCAGGGTGAGCGGCGCGTTGGCGAGGGTTTCCACCGGCGGCAAGCCGGGGTGCGGCGGGTTCTTGGGCGGACCGTACTTGATCGTGAACCGGGAAACCTTGTACTTGAGGTCCTTGACATTGACGGGCACGGCGGGCTGTTCGACGAGCGGGCCGCTAGTGCCGAAGTTCAACCCGGGCAGGATGGGCACGGGCTGGAGCGGCGTTTGGCCCGGGGGGATGAGTTCCATCGTCGGGGTGTCGCTGCCCGGCCTGGGCAGGGCGTCGCCGGTGCCGAAACCGGGCAGGCCCACCGCCGGGGTTTCGGGGCTGGCCGCGGACGGTCCGGCGGGCACGGTTGGCACCGCCGGGGTGGACGGGCTGGCCGGCACCACGGGATCAGCGGCAAAAGAGCGGAGCGCGCCCGGCACGACGATCAGCAGGCAGGCCGCGAGGACGAAGGACCCGCGGACGAAGGACGAGCGACCGCGAAGGCGCGCCGACGATTGGCCCCGAACACCGGTCGGACGCGGAGAATTACCTGGGGTCGGCGTGTGCGCTGTCTGCATAAAAATGTCTCCTGCCCAGCGCTGCGCGAAAGTCGCCCTCCGGCTGAAGGAACCCGGAGCAGTGCCTTTCCGAGTTGTAAACAGCCGTGCGCCAGTGGAAAGAGAGATTTGTTTTGGCCAAAGATCTGCCTGGGTGGCAAGAAAAATCTTCGGAGAAATCTACGGCCGCCCCGGGCGAGACAATCTTCGCTAAGGCGAAGCACGAAGTTCAACGCCGCGAATCGGTTGCAAACCTGCACTCACATCGCTGAGAAACGATACCACGCGCCGCTCTGCCCAGGTCCGCCCGTGGCCCTCGGCGAAATCCACGAAGCCGACGTGTCCACCGCGGGCGGGCGCTTCCAGGAAGAAATGCGGGTTCGCCTCGGCCTCGGGAAACGGGAAACACTCCGGCGGCAGAAAGGGATCGTCCCGGGCGTTGATGAGCAGAGTGGGCACGGAGATACCCGCGAGGTATTGGCGCGAACTGGATTGCCGCCAGTAATCCTCCGCGTTGCGGAAGCCGTGCAGCCGCGCCGTGTAGCGGTCGTCGAACTCCTGGAAGGTCCGCACGCGCCGGATGCCGGTCAGGTCGATCTCGCCGGGAAAGCCCCGCGCCTTTTCCTCGACCTTGGCGATGAGCGTTTGCAGGAACCGCCCCAGGTACACACGGTTGTCCCAGCGCCGGTCCAGCGTCCGGGCGCTGGCGGCCAGATCGACTGGCGCGGAGATCGCCGCGCCGCCGAGGATCGCGGGGCTGGGTGGGGCTTCGCCCAAATATTTGAGGGTCATGTTGCCGCCGAGGCTGAACCCGACCAGGGCGATGCCGTCCGGGTAGCCGGGCGCGGCGTGGCGGATGACCGCGCCGAGGTCGCCGGTCTCGCCGCTGTGGTAGAAGCGCAGCAGGCGGTTGGGACGCGGCCCGCAGCCGCGAAAGCTCCAGGCCAGCACGTCCCAGCCCGCCGCGCCCAGCGCCGCCGCCATCCCCCGGATGTAACCGGCCTCCGCGCTGCCTTCCAAGCCGTGTGACAGGATCGCCAAACGGCGGTGGCCGGATTTTTTCCAGTTGAGGTGGAGAAAGTCGCCGTCCGGCAGTTCGAGGATTTCCGCGTGGTCCAGCCGGGGCAAACGCCGACGCCAGAAGACCGGCAGGATCGTTTGCAGGTGTCCGCCGCGCAGCCAGCGGGGCGGGTGGAAGCCGGGAGGGAGGACGGGCATGGGTGGGGAAAGATCCAAGATTCAAGATCCAAGATCCAAGATCCAAGGAAGATTCAAGGTTCAAGGTCCAAAGGGGATAGGACAAACGTGTCTCAAAACTCTGTCATCCTGAGCGGAGCGAGGCACGAGCGCAGTCGAAAGCCGAGTCCGCGAGACAGCCATAGGCAAACCTTCCGGCCGCCGGCAGGCAACGCTTTTTGTCCACCCCGCTTCGAACTCTTCGCCGACCGTCGCTGCCGCGGGCCGGAAGGTCCTTCGATCTCGTTGCACTCGCCTCAGGATGACAGAATTTGAAGATGCGTCCGCCCTGTCCGGAAAAGGTCCGAAACACGGTCGCACGAATCTCATTTTACTCCGGCAACCTGGAAGCCCTCCGCTTCGAGCGCGGCGCGGACTTTGTCGGGCTGGTCGCCCTGGATTTCCACACGGCGATCCTTCACCGTGCCGCCGCAGCCGCAGGCCGCGCGGACCCGTTTCGCCACGGCTGCGATCACGGAGAGGGGCAGGTGGGTAGCGAAATCGTCGATGACCACCACCGTCTTGCCGCCCCGGTGGGCGCGTTCGCGGCGCAGGACGACGCGGCCCATTTTCCAGAGCGGCGTGGGTGCCTCTCCCGGAGGCGCAACGGGTCCGGCGGGAAGATCGGCGGGCAGCGCCACCCCGGCAAAGGCATCGCTGAGACCCGTCAGCGGCGATGGGGCAGCGTGGGTGTCGAGGCGTTTTTTCGGTTCGGGACGCATGGGAAAGGGGCGAAGTGAGAGGAGCATGAACGGAAGCTGCCGCTGATTCAATCTGCTTCCTGCGTGGTACGAAGGCATTTTCCCGCCCTGCGCAGGCATTTCCCGACACCATTCCCTCTTCCAATCTGCGGAAATCTGCGAAATCTGCGGACAAATTTCCCCCGCCGCCGTTGGCCGGGGGTCGATTCAACCTTCCCGGCGCAGGTCGATGACCTCGCCGATGCCCCGGTAACGGTCGGGGTGGCAGGTGCAGACCAGGATTTGCAGGCCCCGGCCCGCCGCGTCGCTCAGGAGGTCGAGCACCCGCTGCTGCCGGTCGGCGTCCGTGTTGACCAATACGTCGTCGAGGATGAGCGACTGCGGCCCCTCCCCTTTCCCGGCGAGTTCCTCCGCGATGGCCAGCCGCAGGCAAAGCAGGAGTTGCTCTTTGGCACCCTGAGAGAGGTCGGCAAAGTGGACGAGTTCCCCGTCCTTGCGACCGAGGCCACGGACCGCCAGCGATTGATCCAGGAAGACCCGGCGGTCGCGCTCGCCACTGACCTGCGCGAACCGTGCGCCCAGCCGTTCCTGCAACGGAGCCAGCACCGCAAGGGTCGCGGCTTGCTTGCGGCGGGCGATCAGGTCGTGAACCAACCGCGCCGCCCGGCTGCGGGCGCGGGCGTGGGTGACCTGCGCGGCGAGGGTTTCGCGCTCCGCCTGGCAAGCCGCCTCGCGGGAGTGCAGCGACTGGGAACCGAGGAGTTCGAGCCGTCCGCGCAGGGCGGCCAGCGTGTCGCGCTTGCGCGTGAGTTCGCCGTGGACCTGTTCGACGGCGGCGGCGGCGCGGCGGTGGCGGTCGGGCAGGGTGTCGGCGTCGGGCGGGAGTTTTGCCTGGGCTCGCTGGTGAATGATCTTGGCCTCGACAAACGTTTCCTCGGCGGCATCGCGTGCGGCCTGCAATCCCTCGGGGTAGCGGGCCAGGATGTCGGCGGATTGGCGTTGGAGGTTTTCCTGCTGGAGCCGCAGGGTGAGGAGCGCGCGCTCCGCCTGCTCCCCCGCCCGTGCAGCATCCCCGGCGGCTTCGCGGGCGGCCTTGAGGCGGTGGTCCAACTCTTTTTGTTCCTGCCGTCGGCTTTCGGATTGCACGAGCGCGCGTTGCTCGGCGGCGTCGAGGTCGGGGCGGGAGACGGCGCGCTCTTCGTCGGTGAGCCCGAGTTCGTCTTCGAGCGCCTGGAGTTGGCGGCGTTCCCCGGCGAGCTTCGTGCGCAGGGCATCGGCAGTTTCCTCGCCGCCGAGCACGGCGGCAAGGGCCTTGTGGGCGGCGGAAAGACGCGCGTCGAGCGCCCGGGCGGTTTCAACGAAGCCGCGCATGGTTTCCACGTCCGGAGCGCCGAGTTCGGAGAGTTCGCTGCGAAGAGTTGCCTCGTCCACCGCAAGGGTTTCGCCCAGGGCGCGCGCCTCGCCCGCACCGCTGCGCACCCGCACCTGGCCCCAACCCGGCAGGTCGAGTACGGCGCTCCCCACGGCGCGCAAAACGTGCGTCGCCCCGGCGCGGATGACGGGCAGCGCGGCGGCAGGGGCTTCGTCGGTACGGGCGGTGACGACCACGTCGGCGGAAGGGAGCAATTCCACCGAGAGGCTGAGGGCTTCCACCCGGGCGCGGTTCGTGCGGACCGATTCCGCGAGCTTTTCCAGGCTGCGCAGTTTGGCGGGCGGGACGGTGGGGATTTCGGCGCGTGCCCTCGTCGAGGTTTCGATGGCGGCGACCTCCGCGTTGCAACGCTCCAGCGCGGCGGCGTGGCGGGCGGCGTTTTCGGCGGTCTGGCGGTGCTTCGCTAGGCGGCCCGAACGGTGGACGGCGGCCTGCACGACCGCGAGCGCGGCGGCGTTTTCCTCGCGGGCGGTTTCCAGGGTGCGGATGGCGTCTTCGGCGCGGACGGTGGCCTGTTGGCGGCGCTGGAGATCGGTTTCGGCGGTGGCGAATTGGCGGGCGAGTTCGGTGCCCTCGCGGGCGTGGTGTTCCAGGGCGTCGGCATCCCGGCGGACGGCGCGGAGGCGGTCCTGGGCCGTCTCGAAAGCCTGCCGGGATTTTTCGGCCTCGGAGGTGAGGACGGCGACCTGATTGGCGGCTTCGCGGAGGCGGTCGGCCTCGCGTCGGCAGGCGGCGTGTTCCGCTTCGCGGCGGGGCAGTTCGTCGGCGAGGCGCAGGTAGGTTTCCTCGTCGGCCTGGAGTTGCTGACGGGTCCCGGCGATCTCGGCCAGTTCTTCTTCCACGCGGGCGAGCTTGGCCTCGGCGGCGAGGAGGGTGCCCCCGGCCTTGGGCTGGCCGGTGGCGGGGGTAAAGTTCTCCAGGTAGGCCGCCCACAGACGCTCGCGGACGGCTTCGATGAAGGGGTCGATCTCCACCTTGACCAGCATTCCCTGGACGAGCTGGCCCGCCGCGTTCCGATGCCACTCGGGCCATTCGGCGAGTTCGCCCTGGCGCGTCCAGAGGTAGCCGAGCATCCCCCAGTGGGCGATTTCCGTCGCGCCCCGGCCCGGCTTGCTGGATTGGAGCAGGGCGTTGAGGCGGTCGTCGGCGGCGTCCCCGTCGGCGACGAGCCGCCAGTCGTCCGCGCCGTGGTATTCGTGCAATTCGCTGCGGAAGCTTTGGAGGAAAGTTTTCTCGACGCGGAACCGACCGGCGACCGTGGTAAAATCCACCGTGACGACCGGCGCGAGGGCCGTGCCGACCGGGCGGAGGTTTTTGATCTCGCGGGCGGTGCAGGTGTGGCGGTCGAACAGGGCGCGGCCAGCGGCTTTGAGGAGGGTGGTCTTGCCGGTTTCGTTGGGCGCGGCGAGGATGTTCAAGCCCGGCGCAAAGGGTCCAGCGACGACCGGCGGGCCGACAAAAGGTCCGACGTTGGCGGCGGTCACGCGGTGCAGGATCATGGGCAGACGTTGGCGGCGGCAGCCTGGACCCCGCCGAAGAGGAGGTCGCGCGCGGCGAGGAAGTCCGCCGGGGTGAGGGCGGCCAGTTCGAGTTTGGCGTCGGCGGCGAGCGTTTGGGCTTCGGCGAGGGTGATCGCGGGGCCGGTGGGAAGGGTGGCGTTGGCGGGAGCGGTGCCGGTGGCGAGGAGTTCGAGCTGGTTCAGGTCGGCGAGGACCTGGCAGAGGATGGGATGCTCGCGCTCCAGGGCGGCGAGTTCCCCGGCGGAAAGGACGGGGACCGTTTCGTCCTCGACCTTGAAATAGAGGGTGTCGCCGAAGAGGGCATGGAGCCAGGCGAGGGCGGCGGCGCGGTCGTCGAGCGAGGCAGGGCCCGTGAGGCGGACGCGGCAGACGTTGGCGGGGGCGTCCCCGGACCAACCGTTGACGTGGTCTTGCAGGGCGGCGCGGTGAGTGTCGAAGCTGGTAAAATCGCAGTCCCAATGGGTCCAGCGCAGGGAGCCGACGCGGACCTTTTCCACGCGCGGCGGCGCGCCGGGGCCGTCGATCTCCACGCAGGCGACGTGACCGGCGTTCTCCTGGCCGAAGGCGTCGGGCTCGGGGGTACCGGGCATGACGAGGCGGTCGTCGGCATCGTAGGTCTGCCAGTTGTGCCAGTGGCCGATGCCGAGGTAGTCCAGACCGGCGCGGGTGGCGGCGCGGGGGTCGATGGGAAAATCGTTGGGCTGGTGCTTGCCGGGGATGGCCAGCGCGCCGTGGGTCAGGCCGATCTTGACGCGGTCGGCGGGTGGTTGGCGGGCGAGTTCGCCGAGGCAGAGGCTGGGGTCGTTGGAGGACACCTTCTGGCGCAGCGGGGAGACGAGGAGGGTCACGGGGCCGAGGGCGTGGGCGCCGGGCTCGCGGAAGACGACGACGTTGGGCGGCAGGGCATCGTCGCGGAACTGGCGGCGGCTCCAGAGGGAGGCCGGGCCGCTCGCGGGGTCGTGGTTGCCGGGGAGCAGGCGGACAGGGAGATCGGGGAAGTCGGCGAAGAGCTGGAGGACGGCGTCCACCAGGGCGTCCTCGACGAGACTGTCCTCGAAGAGATCGCCCGCGACGAGGAAGGCGTCGGCGGCGCGGACGCGGGCGAGTTCGAGGGCGGTACGCAGCGTGGCAAGGCGCCGGGCGCGAAGATGTTCGGCGTGAGGGCCGAAACCGGAGAGGCGAGCGCCGAGCTGCCAGTCGGCGGAATGGATGAAACGAAACATGGAATCCGGCGCGCCGGGAGCGTTGTCCCGCTGTAGCAGAGGGGGCGGGCCGGGTAAAGCAAAACGTTGGCGGCAGCGGGGTGATGAGGGGAGCGGTGGGGCGGGGTCGGCATGTCTGTTTTCATGCGCTGAGGGAAGAGATTTGTCTCGTGCGCCTGCGACGGGTGCGACGCCTGCGACCTCTTTTTTGCGGAAGAGGTGTTTTTATTTTTTGCAGCGGAAAATGCGGAGAAAAGGGGGATTACGTCGCAGGCGTCGCAACTGTCGCAGGCGTGGTGGGAGGGTGATGACGAGGAAATGGGGGCGCGGGACCGTGATGTGAATTCGTTTTTCTCGTCATCGCGTTCCATCCGAAGCCGCGATTTGGCTGCCGCCGGCCGGAAGGTTTGCCTACGGCTGTCTCGCGGACTCGGCTTTCGACTGCGCTCGTGCCTCGCTTCGCTCAGGATGACAGAAGGGGGACGGGCGGGTCGGGCGGACGGTGGACGGGGAGGTGGTACTTTGCGGAGAGGTCCTTCGACTGCGCTCGCGGACTCGCTTCGCTCAGAATGACGGAGTTTTTGGCGGCAGCGCGCGGCCGAGGAAACGATTAGGATGGGAGCATGACAATTTCCTTTCCCGCCGGGTTCGTCTGGGGTGCGGCGACCTCGGGCTACCAGATCGAGGGCGCGCCGGAGGCCGACGGCAAGGGGGCGTCCATCTGGGATACCTTCGTGAAGGTGCCGGGCAAGATTCTGCACGGCGATACCGGGGCGCGGGCTTGCAATACTTACGACCCGAAGCAGTTGGAAGCGGATATGGACTTGATGGTGAGGCTGGGGCTGAAGTCTTTCATTTTTTCCGTGCAGTGGCCGCGCATTCAGCCGGACGGCCGCGGTGGGGCCAATGCGAAGGGATTGGATTATTACCGACGGCTCGTCGATGGGTTGCAGGCGCGGGGAATCGCACCGGCGCTCACCTTGTACCACTGGGAGTTGCCGCAGGCATTGCAGGACCGTGGGGGTTGGGTGAACCGGGAGACCGTGGCGCGGTTCGTGGAGTACGCGACGATTTTGTACGATGCGCTGGCCGCGCAGGTGCCGATCTGGGTGACACAGAACGAGCCGCACACGACGGCGTGGCTCGGTTACGGGTACGGCAAACACGCGCCGGGGGTGGCGGACGAGAAAAGCGTGTTTGCCGTGGCGCATCATTTGTTGCTCTCGCACGGGTTGGCCGTGAAGACTTTGCGCGGACGCGTGGCGAACGTAAAGACGGCGTTTGGACCGGTGCTGAACGTGACACCGGCGCGACCGGTAAGGCCGGACTCGGAACATGACCGGCTGGCGGCAAAACGGTTCGACGGCGATCAGAACCGGTTGTTCCTCGACCCGATTTTCCGGGGAGAATATCCGGCGGACGTGGTCGAGTACCGGCGCGAGGCGGCGGGCGGGTGGAAGTTCGTGCGGGCGGAGGACCTGGAGATTATCCATACGGCGGTGGATTTTCTGGGCGTGAATTATTACACGCCGACCATGATCGCCGCCGGGCCGGGGGATCGTCCCGAATGGCGGCCCAACCCCGGTCCGACGACCGCGATGGGTTGGGCGATTGATCCGGCGGGTTTGCATGAGGTGTTGGACAGAGTGCGGACGGAGTACACGGGGAATCTGCCGCTATACGTTTCCGAGAACGGGGCGTCGTTTCGGGATTATCTAAATCCGGAGGGCGAGTGCCGGGACCCGGAGAGGGTGGATTTCTTGAGGGGGCATTTGCGGGAGGCGCACCGGGCGATTGAAGACGGGGTGCCGCTGGCGGGGTATTTCGTGTGGTCGTTGCTGGACAACTTCGAGTGGGACAGCGCTTACCGGGAACGGTTCGGGTTGGTTTACGTCGATTATCCGACGCAACGGCGGGTGCCGAAGAGTTCGTTCGAGTGGTATCGGGAGGTGATCGAGCGGAACGGGCTGGAGGGATGAAGGAAGTGGGAAGTCGGTTGTGTCTCGCTCCGCTCAGGAGGACAGAGTTTTGTAGGCGGCGTCGTGTTGCCGGGGTTATGGAAGAGAGATGGAGCCCGTGTTTTTTCCGACGCCGGGAGATTTGCGAGCGTGGTTTATGCGGTATGCCACGGCGGAGAAGGAATTGCTCGTCGGCTATTATAAGAAGGGATCGGGGAAGGCGAGCGTGACCTGGCCGGAGACCGTTGACGAGGCGCTTTGCGTCGGGTGGATCGACGGGGTGAGAAGGAGTTTGGGAGAAGAGTGTTACACGGTGCGCTTTACGCCGCGGAAGCCGGGGAGCATCTGGAGCGCCGTAAATATTCGGCGCGTGGAAGTGCTGACGGCGGAAGGCCGGATGCGGGCAGCGGGGCTGGCCGCGTTTGAAAGGCGGAAGGAAGCGCGCTCGGGGGTCTATGCGTATGAGCAGAAGGAGGGTGCGGAGTTGCCGGAGTGGTGCGTCGGGCGGTTTCGGAAGGAGGCAGCGGCGTGGGAGTGGTTTCAGGGACAGGCGGCGTGGTATCGCAGGACGGCGGCCTGGCGGGTAATCAGCGCGAAGCAGGAGGCAACCCGCGTGAAGCGGTTGGAGGCGTTGATCGAGGCGGCGCGAAGGGGCGTTCGGTGGTGAAACGGTCGGGGGATGGACGGATTTGGAATGTGCGATGGAAACGCGGATTTTTAACGCAGAGGCGCAGAGAGGGAGGAGATTCGCAGAGAAGAAGTGGGGGGGGAAGAAGCGGGAACCGGAGGTCCCGAGCACCGGGGTGCCGGAGTATGGAACCGGGAGGACGGGGCTCGAAACCGGGAGGACGGGGCTCGAAACCGGGAGGACGGGGCTCGAAACCGGGAGGACGGGAGAAAAGGAGCGAAGAGGATGGCGGCGCGGTTTCACGCGGCAAGCGGAGCGCCTGCCCAGCAACGGGAGGGGCCTGCGGCCCAATGGGGACGGCTGGGACAGCCGTCCCTACCTTGTTTTGGATTTTGAGTGTAGCTTGGGCGCTTGTCTTCGCCGCCGATCATTCCTGTTCGCTATCCTGCCGAGTTGCCCGTGACCGCGCGACGGGAGGACCTGCTGGCCGCGCTGCGGACGAGCCGGGTGGTCGTGGTGGCGGGGGAAACCGGTTCGGGGAAGACCACGCAGTTGCCCAAGATGTGTCTGGAGGTGGCACAGGAGCGCGGAGGGTTGGTGAGAACCATCGGTTGCACACAACCCAGGAGAGTGGCGGCGCTGAGCGTGTCGCGGAGGGTCGCGGAGGAATTGGACGTGACCTGGGGGCGGGAGGTGGGTTGTAAAATCCGGTTCGGCGACAGCACCAGCCGGGAGACGCGCATCAAGTTCATGACCGACGGCATCCTGCTGGCGGAGATCCAGTCCGATCCCCTGTTGCGGGCATACGGGACCATCATCCTCGACGAAGCACACGAGCGGTCCCTGAACATTGATTTCTTGTTGGGATACTTGCAAGGGCTATTGAAGCGCAGGCCGGACGATTTGCAGGTCGTAATCACCTCGGCGACCATCGACACGGCGGCGTTTTCGGCGGCGTTCGGCGACGCACCGGTCGTGGAGGTTTCCGGGCGGTTGTATCCGGTGGAAGTGCGGTACCACGTGCCGGACCCGGATGACGACGAGGAGGATGATCCGAGCCACGTTCTGACGGCGGTGCGGACCGTGGAGGACGTGTTGATCGAGTCGGACGACGGGGACGTTCTGGTGTTCATGCCAACGGAGCGGGATATCCGGGAGACGCGCGATTTATTGGAGACACGGCTGGGCAAGGGGATCGAGGTGCTGGGCTTGTTCGGGCGGATGCCCGCCGGGGAGCAGACGCGGATTTTCTCCGTGGGCGGGCAGAGAAGAGTCATCGTTGCGACGAACATCGCGGAGACTTCGCTGACGATTCCGCGCATCCGATACGTGGTCGATGCGGGCTTGTCGCGGATGTCGCGCTACAATCCGCGGACGCGGACGAAACGGCTGCCGGTGGAAGCGATTTCACAAAGCAGCGCGAACCAACGGGCGGGGCGCGCGGGGCGGCTGCGGGACGGGATTTGTATCCGGCTATATAACGAGGAGGATTTCGAGAAGCGGCCGAAGTTCACGCAGCCGGAGATCCAACGCGCGAACCTGGCGGAGGTGATCCTGCGGATGAAGGCGTTCCGGCTCGGCGAAATCGAGACGTTCCCGTTTTTGAGTCCGCCGCTGCCGACAGCGATCCGCGCGGGGTATGATCTGCTGCACGAGCTGGGCGCGCTGGATGACGCGCATGGGCTGACGCCGCTGGGCAGGGAGTTGGCCAGGTTGCCTTTAGATCCGACACTGGGCAGGATGTTGTTGCAGGCGCGGGAGGAGGGGGCGGTGGAGGAGGTGCTGGTGATTGCCGCCGGGTTGAGCGTGCCCGACCCGCGCGAGTGGCCGGATGATGCCAAGGACGCGGCGGCGGCGGCGCACAAGCAGTTCGCGGTGGCGGAGTCGGATTTTTTGACGTTGTTGAAAATCTGGCGCGCGATGCCGGAGTCGGGCAGCGGGAATGCGCTCAGGAAGTTTGCAAAGGCGAATTTTTTGTCGCAATCGCGGTTGCGGGAGTGGCGGGATGTTCACCGGCAGTTGGCGGAGGTGATGGGGGATGGGGGGGCAGAAGGCAGAAGGCAGAAGGATGAAGGCAGAAGGCAGAAGGATGAAGGCAGAAGGATGAAGGCAGAAGGAGAAAGAACCAGTGAAGCGCGCGGCGAGAAGGTACGCTCCGCTCAGGATGACAAAAGTGGGATGCGACGATCTTCGTTGGAGGGAAATGATGCGGCGGTGCATCGTTCCATTTTGACGGGTTTGTTGGGACAGATTGCGCAACGGAAGGAGCGCAACCTTTACCTAGCATCCGGGAACCGGCAGGTGACCGTATTTCCGGGGTCGGCAATGTATCAACGGCAGGAAAAGAGGCGCAAGGGAGAAGCGGGAAAGGAGGGGGGCGGCGCGGACGTGGCGAAGAGCGGGCAGCCGCCCTGGATCGTCGCGGGCGAGATCGTGCAGACCTCGCAGCTCTTTGCGCGGACGGTGGGGAAGATCAACCCGGAATGGGTGGCGGAACTGGGAGCGCACCTGTGCAAATTTAGTTATGCCGACCCGCATTGGAACGAGAAGGCCGGGCGTGTGCTGGCCTGGGAGCGGGTGCTCATGCACGGGTTGGAGGTCTTGAAACGGCGGGTGGATTACGGTCGGATCGACGCCGAGAAGGCGACGGAATTGTTTATTCGAGGAGCGCTGGTAGGGGGAGAAAAGGAACCAAACGGAGAAGATCCAAGGAACCAGGGAACCAAGGAACCAGGGAAGGTTCAAGATTCAAGGTTCAAGGAGGGGAATGGCGGACGGGCGGACTCGGTGGAGGGTCATCGGTTTTTTCAGCACAATGGACGGTTGCGGGAGAAGATCGAGGCGGCGCTGACGCGGGTAAGGGACCGGCGCGTCGATGATCTGAACGAGGCGTTCTACCGATTTTATGCGGAACGGATCGAAGGGGTGTCGTCGGTGCACGATTTGAACAAACTGGTGCGGGAACGGATCGGGCGGGAGCCGGATTTTTTATGCGCAGACGAGGAGACTTTGCTGCCGTCGGGTGAAGCGGGTGGGCTGGCTTTTGATCGGACGCTGTTTCCCGAGCAGGTGTCGCTGGGCAACACCGCGCTGCCGCTGACCTACGCCTATGCGCCGGGTGAGGATCGCGACGGCGTGACCGTGCGCGTGCCGCTGCCCGTGGCCGAAAGCCTGACCACCGGACAGTTGCAGTGGATGGTGCCGGGGTTGCGCGAGGAACAGGCCGCGACCCTGTTGCGGGCATTGCCCAAGACGGTGCGGAAGACGCTGATGCCGCTAGAGCCGAAGGCGCGCATCGTCGCGACGGAGTTTCAGCCGGGGCGCGCGGATTTTCTCGGCGCGCTGGCAGTGTTTTTGGGGCGAAGGTTCGGAGTGGAGGTGCGCGCGGAAGATTGGGCGGCGGGAAGTTTGCCCGCCCACTTGATGCCGCGCGTGGAAGTGGTGGACCGGCACGACCGGACGCTGGCGAGCGGGCGGGATCTGGGGGTAATCCAGGCGACGCTGGAAAAGTCGGAAGTGCGGTCAGACGCGTGGGAACTGGCGGCGAAACGGTGGGCGCGTCCGGCAGTGAAGACGTGGAGCTTCGGAGACTTGCCCGAGTCTGTCGTGGTGGAGACCATCGGGGGAGCACCGTCCCTGGGTTACCCGGGTTTGAGCGTCCACGAAACGGAAGTGGACGGGCGGCTTTTTCGGAAGCGGGAGGAAGCCGAGGCGGCATCACGCGAGGGCGTGCGGCGGCTGGCGGAGCGGGCGTTGGAACGCGATCTGGCGTGGGTCCGGAAGGAGTTGGGGACGCTGTTGAACAAGGGAACGGCGGCGGTGCGCAAACCGGCGGCGGATTTGCGGTCCGCGCTGGACGCCTGGGGCGGAAATGCGAAACCCGGAGCGGTCAGCGGCAAGGGGGGCGCGACGGGCGCGAGTGAAGGATTGCAGGAGGCAACCTATCGGCACGTCGTCGGGTTGGCTCTGACGCTGGAGCCCGTGCTGCCGCTGCGGGAGGCACGGTTTCAGGCGTTGGTGAACACGGCGCGGCGGGATTTGCCGCTGCTCGCACGACGCACCGGGGAGCAAGTCGCAGCCATCATCGAGCAACGGCGGCAGATTTTAGCTGCGCCGAAGCGTTACGCCGGGATGCAGACAGACCTGGCGCGGCTCGCGTCGGAGGATTTTCCCGCCCGGACGCCGCCGGGTCAATTGGCGCACGTGCCGCGCTATCTGCGGGCGGTGGCGGTGCGGGCGGAGCGGGCGGTGGTCAGCCCCGCGAAAGATGCCGACAAGGCACGGCTGCTGGCGGAATTTGACGGATGGGAAACGCGAGTATCCGTGGCGCAGCGGGAGACGTTTCGGTGGCTGTTGGAGGAGTACCGGGTTTCGGTGTTCGCGCAGGAGTTGGGCACCGCGCAACCGGTGTCCGCGCAGAGGTTGAAGGCGCTGGGGGATTGGTAAGGAGTTGGCGGTGAAAGTTGAGCGGGTGGGAAAGGGGAGATTGAATGCCGCCGCCGCATTTGAACGTTGGCCCGGTTCGTTCTAATTTCGAGGATGCAAACGCGCACACTTGGTAAATCAGGTCTGACCACTTCTGCTCTCGGTCTGGGATGCATGGGAATGAGCGAGTTCTACGGGGCGGGCGACGATGCGGAATCCATCGCCACGATTGAACGAGCCGTCGAGCAGGGCTGTGTTTTTCTCGACACGGCGGACATGTACGGCGTGGGCCGCAACGAGGAACTGGTTGGCAAGGCCATCAAAGGCATCCGCGACAAGGTGTGTCTCGCCACGAAGTTCGGTAACATGCGCGGGGAGGACGGGAGTTTCAAGGGGGTCAACGGCAGGCCGGAGTATGTGCGGGCCTGTTGTGAGGCGAGCCTGCGACGGTTGGGCGTCGAGACGCTTGATCTTTATTATCAACACCGCGTGGACCCGAATACCCCCATCGAGGACACGGTCGGCGCGATGGCCGAATTGGTGAAGGCAGGCAAGGTGCGCTTTTTGGGTCTGTCGGAGGCGGCACCCGCGACGATTCGCCGCGCGCACGCGGTGCATCCCATCGCGGCGTTGCAGACGGAATACTCCTTGTGGAGCCGGGACCCGGAGGACGAGATCTTACCGACGTTGCGAGAGTTGGGCATTGGATTCGTGGCGTACAGCCCGCTCGGGCGCGGGTTTCTCACCGGACAAGTCAAGCAAATCGCGGATTTGGCCCCGGACGATTACCGCCGCAACAGCCCGCGTTTTCAGGGGGAGAATTTTCAGCGCAACCTGGACCTGGTGACCAAGGTGGAGGAAATCGCGCGCGGGAAGGGCTGCCAGCCGTCGCAACTCGCGTTGGCCTGGGTGCTCGCGCAGGGCAATGATATCCTCCCGATTCCGGGCACGAAACGGCGCACGTATCTGGACGAAAATCTCGGCGCATTGGACGTGGCCCTGAGCGGGCAAGACATCGCGGCCATCGACCGCGCCCTGCCCCACGGGACCGCCGCAGGCACGCGTTATCCAGAATCGGGCATGAAAAATGTGAACCGTTAACTTTGCTTCACGGGGTTGGCAGCCCATCCGTTGCCCGTTGGGAAGGACGGGCGGAACGTCTCAAAAATAAAAGACCTGCTTTTGGGCATTGAGGATTGACCGAGATGTGCAAAACATCTATTGCATGTCGGTCTTCTTGCTATGGACTCGTCGCCGCCACCCGTCAAGGTTCTCAAAGCGCTCATCGCTCCCGCCCGCCACAGCGACGGCCCTACCTTGTACCTGATTTGCCAGGAATCGAGGACCGGTCAGTGGGAGATCCACGAGCACTTGCCCGACGGAAAGTGTCTGGTCTGGAGCGATCCGCCGGTGGTCGGCCCCCAACAGGCGGAGGCAGCCATCTACGGCTGGACGCGTGACGCGGCGGCGCCCACCGGGCCAGACGCCGGGAAACAGGCAGGGAAGTGAGCGCCGTGCTACGGGCCGGGATTTTCGGCGCATTGGTTTGTTGCCTGCCGCCAAGCGCCCACGCGCAGCACGACGGCGCATTGGACAGGGAATTCCGGGCGGGCGCGGGGGCGTCGGACGACGTGCTAACGGCGGCGGCACTGCCGCAGGGTGCCAAGCTGTTGGGCGGCTATTTCACCACTTTTGACGGCCACGAACGGTGGCGGCTCGCACGGTTGCGAGCGGACGGCGAACTGGACGCCGGATTCGATCCCGGGGAAAGCAGCGGAGCCGCCGCAGTTTCACAGGTTGCCGCCGGACCGAATGGGGCGGCTTTTGTCGCGGGATCGTTCGCGCGGTTCGGCGGGTTGCGGCGACCGCTGGTGGCACGGCTCAAAGCCGACGGCGCGGTGGACACGGGGTTCGACGCCACGCCTGCCTTCGCGGGGGTGGCGGGCCGGGTCAACGCTTTGGCGATGCTGCCCGGGGGCAAGTTGCTCGTCGGCGGGCGCTTTGATCCGTCGGCCGGGCAGCGTCACCTGGCCGGGGCCCTGGTGGTGCGGTTGCTGGAGACGGGGCGATTGGACGAAACTTTCGCGTGCGAGCTGATCCCTTCGACACGGGAGGATCAGATCAGCGCGATGGCGGTCCTGCCCGATGGCAAGCTGCTGGTGGGCACCCGGGAGGGAATCACCCGGCTGGAAGCGAACGGCGCGCGGGACGCGGGATTTGAGACGGCAAAGGACGCGGGCGAAGTGTCGGCGCTGGCGGTACAGGGTGACGGCAGGATTGTCGTCGCGGTGCGCCGGGTGGCGGGTTGGCGGATGGCGCGGTTGGGAGCAGACGGCAAGGCGGACCCGTCGTTTCGCGCCGTGGAGGGGACGGGTGAGGAAGCGGGGAGCGTGGCCGTGCTCGCGCAGCAAGCGGACGGAAAGATTCTCGCCGGAGGGAGTTTCCGGGAGGTGGAAGGTGTGCATCGACATGGACTGGCGCGGTTGAATGGCGACGGCACGCTCGACCGGACGTTCGATCCCGGGACCGGCGTAGAGGTGATTCCGTTCGAGGAAGCCGACGAAACGCCGGAAGCCATCGTCCGCGTTTTGAGCCCCCTGACGGAGGGCGGTCTGCTGGTGGCGGGGCGGTTTGATCTGTACAACGGGATGCCGTGTCACAACGTGGCGCGGTTGTTCAATGGCGTCACCGCGACGCCCACCGTGACACCACCGGGCAAGTAATTTCCCTGCGGCCACGCTGGTCTGGACGGCCGCACTTCGCCGTGGACGTTTGCGCGGCTTACGCCTAAGGTCCTGCTGGTGAGAAGATTCGCTGACTTGCCAACGTGGCGTGGATTGGTCCTGGCGAGCGTGTTCGGCGCTTTTGTGGCTGCCGTCCACGCCGGGGCCGCCCCGTCACCCAGACCGGCGTCCACCACACCCGCGACTGCCCCGACGGCTACTCCAGCACCCTCCCCTCCCCCGTCACCCACCCCACCGACGGACGGTGCCTCGACCGAGATCATTTCCCGGGGGCAAGACGACCTGGGCACGCTCAAAGGCTGCGAGCCGGAAAGCGGCGCGGACCAAGCCGTTTCGCCCATTGACGATGCCCTCTCCGACCTATCAAAAAAGATCGACGATCTGCGCGACCAGGGCACCAAGGCCAGCGTCACCTCGGAAACCTCGCTCAACGACCTGCAACGCTTGCAGACCGGCTGGAAGAACCTCGAAGACACGCTGATCGCATACAGCAGCACTCTGAGCGGACGCGGACAGGCGCTCGAAGCAGAGGCAGCCAAGGTCCAGGAGATTACCACGCGGTGGAAAGCCACGCGTGACGCGACCGGGGTGAAGGATGTCAACGCGTCGGCGGTAACCGCCAAGGTCATCCTCGACGTGCTCGACAAGGCCACGCTCGCGGGGAACCGCATCAACTATCGCCAGAAGGACGTTCAGAATCTGCAAGACAGCGTCCATGCACTGCTCGCGCGAGTCGACTCCGGCGAGGACGTGGTCGATCAGGAGGTAGGGGCGGCCTACGATAAGCTGCTGTGGCGCGGGAGCCCGCCAATCTGGAGCCCCGACGCCCGACCCGAGCCTGACCTCTGGAGCCGGATGCGCGCGGACTTCTACCAGCAGGCCGCCCCCGTTCAAAATTACATCGCTGCGCACAGAGAACTTTGCGGCGTTCATTTGTTGGTCTTTCTCGGGTTGGCCAGTTTGTTCCTGTGGCTGCGGCGGCTGATCCACCGATGGACGGAGGACGAGCCGCACCTCCAGCGCGCCGCGCCGATTTTCGACGTGCCGCTGGCCACGGCACTGGCGATTTCATTTCTCGTGATGGGCGGGCGGCAGGTCGACGCGCCAGACCTGCTGCAGGCGGGGTTCGCCGCAGCGGCGCTGTTGCCCACGGTGGTTATCCTGCGGAGAGTCCTGGCGCGGCGTTTGTTTCCCGTGTTGTACGCGCTGGCGGGGTTCACCGTGATCGATCACGTGCGCGAGGCGATGAAAACCCTACCGGCGACCCGGCGGTGGTGGTTCTGCTTCGAGATGGCGGCGGTAGCCGGGACCTTCCTGTGGATGCTGTGGACCCGGATGGGCGGCGATCAAACCACGCGGCCCGCGTTGGGCCGCCGGGTGTCGGTGTGCTGCCGGCTGGCCACGGCAATTTTTCTGGCGGCGCTGGGCGCGAGCGTCGTGGGTTACGTCCAGTTGGGAGACCTGCTGGGCATGGCGGCGCTCAAGAGCGCGAACTGCGCGGTGTTTCTTTACGCGGTGTTGCGCGTGCTGGAGGGGTTGATCGTCATCACGCTGCGCGTGCGCCCGGTGTCGGTTTCGCGCATCGCGCGGACGTACCGGGACCAGGTGCAGACACGGGTGTACGCGGTGTTCCGGGCTGCGGCGATGTTGCTGTGGCTCCGGTATGCGCTGGAGCAGTTTCAAATCGCCAAGCCGCTGACGACCGGCGTCATGGACGTGCTGACCCGCAAAATTTCTCTGGGCGGACTGACTTTCTCGCTGGATCAACTGTTGTGGTTCGGGGTGGCCATCTGGGCCTCGCTGCTGATCTCGCGCCTGCTGCGGTTTTTCCTGAGAGAGGAGGTTTTCGAACGCGTGCAACTCGCGCCCGGGTTACCCTACGCCATCTCCACGATGCTCAACTACGTCGTGCTGCTGGTTGGTTTTCTGATCGCCCTGGGGGTGCTGGGCATCCCGCTGACCCAGATCACGCTGATCACGGGAGCGTTGTCAGTGGGTCTGGGTTTCGGATTGCAGAACATCATCAACAACTTCGTTTCGGGCATCATCCTGTTGTTCGAGCGGCCCGTGAGGGTGGGCGACGTGATCCAGTTCGGCGACGCCACCGGGGAGGTCAGGTGGATCGGCATTCGCGCGAGCATCATCCGCACGCGCGACGGTGCGGACATCATCCTGCCCAACGGCAATTTGATCTCCAGTCAGGTGACCAACTGGACCTACGGGGACCGGGGCCGCACGGTGGAGGTAGCGCTCAACATCGCCACTGGCCCCGCGCCGGAGCAGGTGGTAAGTTTACTCAAAGCCGCCGCCGACCGCGACCCCGCCGCGCAGGATCGGCCCGGGCCGGAAGTGTTCGTGACCGGGCTGCTGGCGAACGGCTTCACGGTGGTCGTACGTGCGTGGACAGGGCGTTCCGAGGATTGGGTCGCCGTGCGGAGCGAGTTGAACGTGACGCTGCACGAGGTGTTGGTGCGCGAGAACATCCGGCTGGCGTAGGCAGGGCGTCCGATCAGGAAAGAGCCTGCCATGCTGAAAAGTGGTCCTGAATTGTCATAGCCGGACCCGAAGATTTCACCGGGGGTGCCAAACGAGGAACCAACGAGAAATCGAACACCCTGGCCAACGGTGGGCCGTGAATCGACTTACCGCTTATCCGAAAAACCCGGTTCCAGCCCCGGCAGGGGCGGCAGAGTTTAGCCCGGGGCGTAAGCCCCGGGGAAAAGCGCCATTCGCCCGAAGCCCCGGCAGGGGCGTAAGAAAAAACGCGTGGGTTTTCCGGATAGGCAGTTATGTCTGGGTACATTTGTGGCGGATGGCAGCAGCACGACCACACGCGCCTTTTCCCAAAGTTCCGGCACGCAAGGTTTTTACCGTGTCCGGGCGCAACGCCCCCTTCCTTTCAGGCTGATAAATACCAAGTGGTCAGGCGTCCTGCTTGGTGGACCTCACAAGTTGAACGCTTCCGCCACCAACTCCTTCTGTTCTTTATCATGGAGCGTCTTCGCACCGACGGCCGGGCTGGCGCTGGCGTTGCGGCCCGCGTAGGTGAGCTTTGCGCCGGGCGGGAGGATTTCCGCCAGCAGCGGCGCGATAAAACTCCACGCTCCCATGTTCTGGGATTCCTCCTGGCACCAGACCCACCTGGCGACCTTCGCGTAGGGCTTGAGGATTTCCTTCAGGCGTTCGCTGTGCAGCGGATAAAGCTGTTCCACCCGGATGATCGTGGTGTCATTGGCCCGGTTGGTGTCGCGCGCTTTGAGCAGGTCGTAGTACACCTTGCCCGTGCAGAAGATGACGCGTTTCGTTTTCGCAGCTCCCGCCGGGGCAGACGTTTCCAGCACCTCGGAGAAACCGGCTTTCGTGAAGTCGTCCGCCTTCGACACCGCCGCTTCCGAGCGCAACAGGCTCTTGGGCGTCATAATGACCAGCGGCTTGCGGAACGCGCGCATCATCTGGCGGCGCAGGACGTGAAAATACTGCGCGGGCGTCGTCAGGTTGCACACCTGGATGTTGTCCTCGGCGCAGGATTGGAGGAACCGCTCGACGCGTCCGCTCGAATGCTCGGGCCCCTGCCCTTCGTAGCCGTGCGGCAACAGTAGCACGATGCCGCTGGGGCGCTGCCACTTGGATTCCGACGACACGATGAACTGGTCGATGATCGTCTGCGCGCCGTTCACGAAATCGCCAAACTGCGCTTCCCACAGACAGAGCATGTCGGGGTAATCCAGCGAATAGCCGTAGTCGAAACCGAGCACCGCCGCCTCGCTCAGGGGCGAGTTGTAAACGCAAAAGCTCGCCTGCCCTTCGGCGAGGTTGTTGAGCGGGATGTAGCGCTCGCGGTCGTCCGCGTCGTAGAAGACGCTCATGCGCTGGGAAAACGTCCCGCGCCGGCTGTCCTGACCGCTCAGGCGCACCGGCTTGCCATCGAGCAACAAAGAACCGAACGCCAGCGTCTCCGCGAACGACCAATCGTAGGGGCCGCCCGCCTCGAAGACCTGTTTGCGCCGGTCGAGCAGCGTGCGCTTGAGCTTGGGCAGGATGTTGAAATCGTCCGGCACGTGCGTCACTGCCGCGGCGACCTTGGCCAGCACTTCCGGCGTGATGGCCGTGTTCGTCGGCGCGTGGGAATACGGCGGCTGGAAAACCGCCGTCGAACCGGCGAAGACTTTCTTCGAGCCCGACGATTGGTCGGCGGCGCTGGATTTGACCGCCGTCAACGCGGCGTCGCACTGCGCCTCGTAGCCCTTGAGCAGCCCGTCGGCGTCTTCTTTGGAGACGCGGCCTTCCCTGGCCAGCTTCTCGGCGTAGAGCGTGGCAACGCTCGGCTGCCGGGTGATCTTCGCGTAAAGATCGGGCTGGGTATAGACGGGTTCGTCACCCTCGTTGTGGCCGTAGCGGCGGTAACAGTACATGTCGATGACGACATCCCGCTTGAACTCCTGCCGGAACTCCGCCGCCAGCGCGCCCACGAAGCAGACGGCCTCCGGGTCGTCGCCGTTGACGTGGAAAACCGGCGCTTCGATCATCTTGGCCACGTCCGTGCAATACGTGGACGAACGCGAGTCCGCCGGGAGCGTGGTGAAACCGATCTGGTTGTTGATGACAACGTGGACCGTGCCGCCCGTGCGGTAGCCGGGAAGCTGACTCATGTTGAGCGTTTCCGCGACAATGCCCTGACCGATGAACGCCGCGTCGCCGTGAATCAACAGGGGCAGCACCTTTTTGCGGTCCTGCGTGTCTTCGAGGATGCGCTGGCGGGCGCGGGCCTTGCCCTCCACCACGGCATCGACGAATTCCAGGTGGCTCGGGTTGCTGGCCAAGCGCACGCCGACTTCCTGGCCATCCGCGAGTACGCGATTGGTCTCGTAGCCGAGGTGATACTTCACGTCGCCGTCGCCGTTGGTGAGGTTGGGCGTGTAATTCTCGCTGAACTCGGTGAAGATCATCTCCACCGGCTTCTTCATGAAATTGGCCAGAACGTTGAGCCGCCCCCGGTGGGCCATGCCCATCACAATTTCCTTGATCCCGAGGCCGGAACATTTACCCAGGATGGTTTCCAGCAGCGCCAGCAAGGCCTCGCCGCCTTCCAGTGAAAAGCGCTTCTGGCCGACGTAGCGCGTGTGCAGAAACCGCTCGAACGCTTCGGCGGTCAGGAGGTGGCTGAGGATGCCGCGCTGGGTCCCGGCGTCCGGCACCGGCGTCTCGGGCCACGCCTCGATGCGGTCGCGCACCCAGTTGCGCACCTTGGCGTTCTGGATGTGCATGAACTCCACGCCGATCTTGCCCGCGTAGGTCTTTTGCAGCAGAGCGAGCATTTCGCGCAGGCGCATCCCCTTGCCGCCCATGAAATACCGGGAAGCCACCACCTGATCCAGGTCCGCCTCGGAGAAGCCGAGGGCTTCCAACGTCAGGAGCGGTTGCTCCGGGCGCGGGCTGGCGAGCGGGTCCAACTGCGCCAGCGTGTGCCCGAGCTGCCGATAGGCCTGCACCAGGTCGTCGGCGCGCGTTTCCAGCCGGGCGGCCATCGCGGCGGAGTCAGCGGCGGGCACGGCCTTGTCGCCACCCGGTTTGGGAGGCGTCGCGCAACCGAGGGAAAACCCTTCAAAAAACGCGGCCCACTTGTCATCGACGGACGCCGGATCGACCTGCCATTTGGCGTAATACTCTTCGATCAGGGCAGCGTTCCAGTGGTTGGCGGAGGACGGTCTCATGGGCGTTCCTTTGCGCGCGATTCGAGAAACAGAGGGGTTGGATTGAGAGGAGGAAATCAGCGCAAAAGGGAGGAGAAACTAAGCGCGCAACCTTGACAAATCAAGTCCCTCCCCGGTGATCGCGCCCGGATCTTTCCGGGTCGGCGGCCCACTCGCCGCCGATGGCCCGGACCAGTGCAATCGTCGCCGCAAAGCGCGCTTGCAGCGTTTGCACGCCGTTGAGTTCCGCGTTGAGCATCGTGCGCTGGGCGTCCACCACGTCGAAATAATTCGTGGACCCGGCCAGATACCGCTCGTTGGAAAGCTGGAACACCTGCGCGGCGTCCGCGTTCGCTCGATACCGCGCCTGGGCCTGGACCGCGCGCTGGCGTAAATCGGACAGGGCGGTTTCCACTTCCTTGTACGCCGTGACTGCCGTGCCGCGATAGGCGGCCAGCGCGCCGTCGCGCCGGGCCCGGGCCGCGCGCAGTTCGGCGATGTTGCGTCCGCCCTCGAAGATGGGAACGTGGACCTCGCCGATCACCGACAGGGCGCGGCTGTCCGCGTCGAAGAATTCGTCGGCGAACGCCGCTTCCAGACCCGCGTTGCCCCGGATGGAGAACGTCGGCAGGAAGTTCGCCTTCGCCACGCCGATCTCCTCGTTCGCGGAGGCGAGGCGGCGCTCCGCTTCGATCAGGTCGGGGCGGCGCGCGAGCAGTTGCATCGGAACGCCCGGCGGCACGGTCGGCGGCGGGGCGTCTTCCAAGAGGTTCGCGGGCAGGTGGAACGTGCTGGCGGGTTGTCCGCAGAGGGCGGCGAGGTTGTTTTCGGTTTCCGCGCGCTGGCGCACGGCATCCGCCAGCGTAGCCTCGGTGTTGTCCTGCTCTACCCTGGCCCGGGCCAGGTCGAGCGGACCCGTCACGCCAGCGTTGAGCCGTTCCTGGCTCAGGCGCACGGCGTCCTGGCGCAAGGCGAGCCCGCGATGCAGCACGGCGACCTGTGAGTCGAGCGCGCGCAGGGTGAAGTACGTCGTCGCCACCTCGGCGCTCAGGCCCAGCTCGACCGCGCGGCGGTCGGCCTCGGAGGCCTGGCCCAGCGCCCGCGCGCTGGCGACCGAATGGCGAACGCGCCCGAAAACGTCCAGTTCGTAGGCGACCGTGAGCGGCGCATTGTACTGGTTGAACGTGGAGGATAATCCCCGGCTGGCAAAGGCCGGGATCTGCCCGTTGCCGCCGGTCTGGCCGAGCAGCGCGCCGAAGGCGCCGGCGTTGCCCACGATCTGCGCGCGTCCGACGGGATTGCTGTTCGTGGTGCGCACCCGCTCATAACCGAGATTTGCTTCGACGGTCGGATAGTAGCTCGCCGTCGAGCGGGCGGTTTGCTGGCGAGCCTCTTCGATCCGCGTCACGGCCTGGCGCAAATCCTGATTGGCCCCGGTGGCGGAACGTTCCAGGTCGTCCAAGGTTGGATCGTGGAAAATCGACCACCACGGACCGGCGGGCGCAGAGGATGGCGCGGGCTGACCGGAGGTGGTTCCGGGCCGCGCGTTCGGGGCATTTTTGAAATGCGCCGGTGCCTCGACCGGCGGCGGCGCGGGCGGCCTGGGCGCGGCTATACCGGTACCCCCCAGCAGGAGAGATAGCAGGAAACAGGCGGCGGCACCGCAGCGACCTACCGACGGCGCCCGGAGGTCGCCAGCCACCTCCAGAGAAACTGGCAGCCCAACGCGGAAGCCTGGAATAGGCGGCAGAACCTGGGAGCAGAAATTTCTCATCGGACCCGCACGTTGACCACCACTGACAAGCCGGGCCGGATGCGCGTTTCGTACCCGCGCACGCTTTCGCGGTCGAACACGATTTTGACCGGCACCCGCTGCACCACCTTCGTGAAGTTGCCGGTCGCATTGTCCGGCGGCAACAGCGCGAACTGCGCCCCCGTCGCGGGGGAAATGCTGTCCACTTTTCCGGTGAACGTCTTGCTGCCGAGGGCGTCGATGGTCAGTTCCACGGACTGGCCTTCGCGCATCCGGGTCAATTGCGTTTCCTTGAAGTTGGCCACCACCCAAAGGTCGGGCTGGACGAGCGCATAGAGCGCCTGCCCGACCTGCACGCGGTTGCCGAGTTCGATGTTCTTGTTGCCCACCGTGCCATCCACGGGGGCGGTGATCGTGGCGTAACCGAGTTCGCGCTCGGCGTCGCGCACCGCCGCCTCGCTGGCGTTGACGGTCGCCTCGGCGGCGGTCACGGCCGCCTCGGCGCTCTCGACCTGCGCCTGCGCCGCCAGCACGTTCGACTTCACCCCGGACACGTTCGCCTTGGCCGCGTCGAACGCCGCCTGCGCCGCGTCGAAACCGCCCTTCGTGGTATCCACCTCGCTCTTGGCGATGGCGCGCTGGTCGCTGTTGTAAAGTTTGCTGTTGCGGCTGAAATCGGTGTTCGCCGTTTCGAGTTGTGCCCCGGCGCGGGTCACCTGGGCGGTGGCCTGTTCCACCTGGGCCTGCGTTTGCACGACCTGCGCCTTCGCCTGATCCACCGCCGCGTGCGCGCGGCCCGCCTCGGCCTTGGACTGCGCCAGCATCGCCTGGGCGCGGTGCAACGCGATCTCGTACTCCAGCGGGTCGATCCTCGCCAGGGTTTGTCCTGCCTTCACGGGGCGATTCTCATCGACGAGCACCTCCGTCACCGCGCCCGCGACACGTGGCGCGATCTGGTGAACGTGCCCGTTGATATACGCATCGTCCGTCTCCGCGAAAGTCAACAGGTGATGGACGAACTGCGCCGTCCAACCCAACGCCGCCACGCCCACCACCAGCATCACCAGCCAAAACACGGGCCCGCGCTTTTTCTTGACCGGCGGGGCCGGGATCGGCGCGCGGTCTTCGTCCAGTGGACGGTCCACCGGCAACGGTGCCGCCGCCACGTTTGTTTCATCGTCTAACTTTGCCATAAGTGGGATTCACTTCTATTTTTTGCCGGCCGATTTTTTGATTTTCAATGCGCCGCAGCGGCGGCCTCCGCCGCCTGTCTGGCCGGACGGCCACCCAGCAACAACAGCAGCGGCAGCGATGCCACGAACGCCACCGCGACGTACGAGAAAATGTCGGAGTAGGCGATCAGCGCCGCCTGCCCGTTGACAATCCGGTCGATCACGCCCAACGCGCTATGCTGAGCCGCCGCCGGGTCGGTGTTCCCTCCGAAACCGGCGGTCATCAGATGGAGGCGGTCGAGCACCGGTTGCCGGTACGCGGTGACGTGGCTGACCAGCGTGACACGATGCTGCGCCATGCGCCGGGTGACCATCGTGGTGATCAACGCGATGCCGATGGAACTACCCATCTGCCGCGTCAGGCTATACATGCCAGAGCCCGCCGCGATTTCCCGCTTGGGCAGCGGCCCCAGCGTGGCCAGGCTCAGCGGCATGAACATCATCACCGAACCCACCGCGCGCAGGATCAGCGGCCAGAAGATCGTTTGCACACCCGTATCCGGGTTGAGCCCCATCAGCAGCACGCCCGTGGCGGTGGTCATCAACGCGCCAATGCCGACCATCATGCGCGGGTCGAAGCGGGACAAATATTTTCCGTACAGGATCATCGTCACGGCCGAGGCAATCGCCCCCGGCACCTGAAGCACCCCGCTCTGGGTCGGGGTGTAGTGCAGATATTCCTGCACGAACACCGGGATGGCGAACATGATGCCGTAGATGCCCATCCCCAGGATCGCGGAGTACAGGCTGCCGCCGATCATGGACCGGTGCCGCAGCACGCGCAGGTCCACCGCCGGTTTTTCCACGCGCAATTCCCACCAGATGAACAGGCCGATGCCCGCCGCCGCCAGGAACGCCATCAGCGTGATGAAGCGCGAGCCAAACCAATCGTCCTGCTGCCCTTCCTCCAGCATGGTCTGGAATGAGGCCAGACCCACGGCGAGCAAGGCGATGCCGGTCCAATCCACGCGGCCCGTGCGGTCGAGTTTCTCCGGTTCGTCCGCCGGGAAGAACGTCATGCACATCAGCACCGCAAAAATGCCGAAGGGCACGTTGATGAAGAAAATCCACCGCCAACCCATCTGGTCGGTCAGCCAACCGCCCAACACCGGGCCGAGCGCTGGACCCGCGATGACTCCCAACCCGAAAATGGCCTGCGCCGCCCCGCGCTCCGCCGGGGCGAACGACTCGAACACCACGGACTGCGCCTTCGCCAGCAGCCCGCCGCCCGCGATCCCCTGCAACACCCGCGCCGCGATGAGGAACCCGAGATTGGGTGCCAACCCGCACAGCACGCTCGACGCGGTGAAACCGACCAACGAAAAGACAAAATAATTCTTGCGTCCGAAACGATCCCCCAGCCACGCCGACAGCGGAATGATCACCACGTTGGCGCACGCGTACGCCGTCGAGACCCAACCGGCTTCCGACAACGTCGCGCCCAGGTTGCCCTGGATGTCCGGCAGCGCGACGTTGGTGATACTGGTGTCGATGACCTCCAAAATCGCTCCGAACGACGCCGCCAGCGTGATGATCCACTTGAGCAGGCCGCGCTCCAGCAACCGCGCGGCCAGCGGCCCGAGCAGGCGCGGGTCCGAGCCGTATAGATGCAGGGATTGGTCGGTGCGGGCGCTCATGGTTGCGGCGTCACTTTCTTCCGCTTGGGGGCGGCGATGCCGCGGATGAACAGGTCCAACGCTGTCTCCAAATATCGCTCCACCGGGTAGTCCGGCGCGAGCGATGCGGTCCGCCGCAGCACGTCCATGAAGACCATGCTGCCCAGCAAATCCGCCGCGATCAGGGGATCGACGTCCGCCCGCACGGCACCGCGTTTCCGCGCGGCGTGGATGGTGGCCATCAGCTCGACTTTCAACGGGGCAAAGATGCCCTTGAGTACCTTGGCTTCGTGTTCGCGGTGCCGATGGATTTCACCGATCAGCGTGCGCAGCAGGAGAATATTGCGCCGGAGCAAGTCCTCGTAGTTTTGGATGTACTGCCGCAATCCCGCGCGCAGGTCGGTCGGTCGCGCCGGGTATTTACCCTTCGCGGCCACGGCAAGCCCTGCCTGATCCTGCAACGCTTCTTCCGGTCCGCTGAATGTCCGTTGCAGCACGGCGCTCAGCAGCTTGTCCTTGGATTGGAAATGCCGGAAAAGCGTGACCTCGTTGACCCCGGCCTCCCGGGCAATTTCGCGGGTGGTCGCGCCTTCGAGTCCACTGCGCGCGAACACCTGCGCCGCCGCTTCCAGCAGCCGCCGATGGGTTTCCGATACTCCAGCGTTGTGGTTAACCAAGGCTGCCATGCAAGTATGCACTTACATTACAGGACGAAATCCAGGCGCGCAAGCCCCGGAATTTTCAAATTTCCGCGCTTCAAAGCCGCCGCCAGAAATCCCTCGGGATGCCTTTATAGGCGGCGACTTCCGGGGGCATCGCCGGAGAAACGATTGTCTCGGCGCTGACGGGTACGGCGGGCTTCACCGCGACCAACTCCATCGGGACCAGTACGGGTTACCCTCTCCGCTTGCAAGGTGACCTGTCGGGTCTGCGTGGAACGGTCAACGTCGGCAACGGCGACCCAAACACCGGCGGCAGCTACGTTCGTCCCGACCATGCCGCTTCCCCGCCTGCCCATTTTCACCTCCAGAACTTCTCTGTAACCGGCACCACCCGCTTATGCGCCGACGGCAACGGTGCGGCGCTGGCCAAGCTATCTCAGATGTGGACTACTTTGTCAGGCGGCCTTTTATCCTCGCAACAACCGATGAACGCGACACACCCGGCGATCAGCAGTTACCATTTTACGCCGAACGCTTCGACATGGTGGGAGTCAGTTGACTCAATTGCCCGCTGGCCGTGCGAGGGAGTTCGCGGCAATGAGGCCCGTTCCCCGGCAAGCGCTCCCCGGTTCACTCAAGCCGACGCGGTCGTTACGGCACCCGGCGGAAAACAACCACGCCACGACCCGCAAAACGCTTGGTTTGCAAAACGAAGCGCCCTGCCCTACTCTCCGCGTGCCCGTTGTTCCCCAGAGCAAGCCGGTGAACCTACGGACATGCCCATTTACAAAATCTCCCGGCGGGCAACCGCCGAAAAACGAGCGCGCGTGGCGTTTGTGCGTGTCCGCTTTGTCTCGCTGCTTCTCACCGGTCTTTTGGGGGCAGGCACCGTCTGGCTCCTCCTTTACGGCACGCGTCATTGAGTGCGTAAGGGCGTTCCCCCACCGTCGCTCCCGGGCTGCCGGGGATCTTCCATGCGCACCCAAAGTCCTGCGGCGGACGCCGACACCGCCGACCGGAATTGGCGACGATTCGTGTGGTTTCGGGTACTCTTCAACGCCCGATTTTACTATCCGGTACTGGCCGTATTTTTCCTGGATCTGGGACTGAGCGCGACGCAGTACACGTTGCTCAATTTTGCCTGGGCGCTGGCCATCGTGGCCGTGGATCTCCCCGCCGGCGTGCTCGCCGATCGCATTGGCCGCCGGCCGCTGGTGCTCGCGGCGGCGGCTTCGATGGTGCTGGAAATGGTCTTGCTTTGCCTGGCGCCGCGCCACGGCGGCATGACGCTTTTTCTGTGCTGCCTGGCCAACCGCATCCTGTCGGGCGCGGCGGAGGGAATGGCCAGCGGCGCGGACGAAGCGCTCGTTTTCGATTCGCTGGCCGAGCGTGGACGTGAAAAGGAGTGGCCGCAGGTGCTCGATCAGGTGATCCGCTGGCAATCGCTGGGTTTCGTCGTGGCGATGCTGGTGGGCGGCGTGGTGTACGACGCGTCGTTCTTGAGCCGGGTTTTCGGGTGGCACTTCGAGCAGGCGACGACCCTGCGGTTCCCGATCTACCTGAACCTGCTTTCCGCTTTGGCGACGCTGCTGGTGGCCTTCGGCCTGCGCGAGCCGAACCAGCGAAAATCCGCCGCTGCATCTGCCGTCCCTGAAACCGCACACAACGCAACGGGCCCGCTAGCTCACCTCCTGACCGCGGGGAGGTGGATCGCCCACACGCCGCTGGCCCTCTTCGTCATCCTGGCAGGGGTAACCCTGGATTGCATTGTGCGTTTGTTCATGACCTTTTCGAGTTCGTACTTCCGGTTGATCCACCTGCCCGCCGCGAGTTACGGGCTGATCGGAGCCGCGCTGGGCGGGCTGGGGCTGGCGGTGTCGCCGCTTGCCCGCCGGATGGTTTCGCGCGGCAGCCCCGTGGGTAATTTTGCGTGGTTGGCGGCGGTGACTCTCGCCGGGTTGCTGGGCATCGCCACCCGGTGGACGGGCTGGGGTGTGCTCTTCACCGTGCCATTGGGCATGGCGATGTCAGCCGTGGGTTACATGGTATCGTACTATCTAAATGCCGCCGTGGATTCGCGGCAGCGCGCCACGGTGCTGTCTTTCAAGGGCATGGCCTTCAATCTGGGTTATGGGCTGGTCAGTCTGGCGTTTGCGGGTGCGTTGCGCGCCCTGCGTGGCAACACGCCGGAGGAAAGCTTCGGGCGTACCTTGCCGTGGCTGCCCGTGTGGTTGGGGTTCACACTCGCACTGCTGGCCATCGGGTTCTGGCGAACCCGCGCCGTTTTAACGGTCCGGGCACGTTCCGTTGCGCAGAGACCCTGAGCGTCACTCACGACGACTGAGCCGGGTTTACCGTGGTTTTCAGGGCGATGGAAACAGCCGGACCTGGGCGGTGGATCGTGCCCTGTAGTATCTACAAAAGTTTGATGGCTCCAACGCCGACCAAAGCGGCAACGCCATTCTCCGCGCCCTCATCGACAATCGACGTGATGAAACCATCGCTGCCCCATCACTGGCCTGACCACCCGCTCAACCCGACCGCCACGGCGGCCTTGCTCTTTTCGATTCGCTAGAGGGGAACCAAACCCGTCTCAGCATTCCCGTCTTGCACCTCTCTCAGTCATTTCCGGGTCATGAGCATCACCTCCGGCGCCATGCATGCCACAAGCGCCCCGTGCCGTCGCCGCTCACTCCCGGCAGGCTTTTCTACCTACCTGTTCGTACCCAGGATGACGCCGCGCGTCAGGCAGTCGAGGGCTATCTTCCGCCAGGCGAGCACGATGCTGGCGTTGTCCTCCGGCGGCAGATTGCGTAGCCGAGTGCCTTTCCCCTTCAACTCTCCTTCTTCGCCGGATGCGCCTCCAGATTGGCGACCGCCGCCTTCAACTTTTCCTGCGTGGCGGAGTTCTCGGGCAACGCCTTCGCCTGAAAAGCAGGTAGCAGCTTGTCCCAGATGGCGTTCAATTCGCCTTGCATGTCGCCCGTCTGAGCGGTGATGGCGACCACCGCGTCCTGGTCGCGCATCACGACGCAGAACTGACCGCCGGCCCCGTCGCCGCGAAAGGCGTCGTGGGTGCAGCGCCAGAACTGGAACCCGTACCCTTGCTGCCAATCCGCGCCGATTTTCGAGTGGTCCTCCTGCTCGTTCGGCACCTGCTTGCTCGTGGCCTGTTCCACCCAGGCCTTCGGAATCAACTGCTTGCCCTTCCACTCTCCGTTCTGCAAGTAAAGCTGACCAAACCTGGCAATGTCTTCCGTGCGAAGATGCAGTCCGTACCCACCGAGTGAGTTGCCCTCGGGGCTGCGGTCCCACTCGGGGTTGTCGATCCCCAGCGGCTCGAACAAGCGAGGCTTGAGATAATCGAGCACCGTCTGCCCGGTCACCTTGGTGACGATGGCCGACAGGGTATAGGTGCCCAGGGTGTTGTACTGAAAATGCGTGCCGGGCTGGTGCACGACGGGATGAGCAAGAAACAGCTTCACCGTCGGCGCCCCGCGGACCGCCTTCGCCTCGGTGTCGTGCCCGCCGGTCATGGTGAGCAGATCACGCACGGTCATGGCCTTGAGGTGGTCGGAAGGCTCGGCGGGGGCGTCGTCGGGAAAGAACTTCAGCACGGGATCGTTCAGGCTGAGTTTGCCTTCCTCGATGGCCAGCCCCACGGCGGTCGAGGTGAAGCTCTTGCTCAATGACATGAGGATGTGCGGCTTGTCCGCCGCCTCGGGTTTCCACCAGCCTTCGGCGATGACGAAACCGTGCCGCACGAGCATGAAGCTGTGCAGCGTGTCGATCTTCCGATCGACCGTCTCGACAAAATCGAGCACGGCCTGCGAGGGAACACCCTGTGCCTCCGGGGTGCTTCGCGGCAGCGAAACGTCCGCCGCGTGCAGGCGGGGAACGGCGGCCAGAATCAGGGCGAACAAGGCGGGAAGGGGACGTGGGTTTTTCATGGGAGGGAGTACCCTGATGAACTACCTCAAAACAGCCGCGATGCAAAGCAGTCTTGATCGTTCCGCAAGGTCTTTCCGTTTGTGGAAAATCCGGGGAGCGCACGCGAGGCGCGTGCCCGCTTTGGCGCCTCGCCAAAGCGCGGGGACCGCCACCCCGGAGCCAACGGCGGGGCGCCGTCCGCAGCACGCGAGGCGCGTGCGCTCCCCCAAACCGACCCGCTTGTGTCAAACTGAATGACCTTGGATCGTTCCGCCGCTGCTCCGGCTTCCGATAAGCTAACCCCGACAATATGACGGGTGCTGACGAGGTGCGCCGGAGCAGCCGGCAGAAGGCGCAGGCTGAAAAGCAAAACGTTGGCGACCAGGTAACTACCACCCGGTTTCTTCTCTCGCATTTACCATCCATCCATTCTCTATTCTCATTATGAGAATTGTCACACTTATCTGCCGCCTCCTGCTCGGTCTGGTCTTCGTGGTCTTTGGCCTGAACGGCTTCCTGCACTTCATTCCGCAGCCCCCGCCTTCGGGCTTGGCGTTGGAGTATCTCATGGTCATGCTCAAGTCGCACTCCATGGTATTGCCCTTCGCGCTCCAGATCGTCGGAGGAGTGCTCCTGCTCCTCAACCGCTACGTGCCCCTGGCGCTCGTGCTGCTCGGCCCGGTCATCGTCAACATCCTGATGTTCCACGCGCTGATGGCTCCCGAAGGCATCGCCCCCGGGCTGGTCGTGGCCATCCTCTGGTCGGTCGTGTTCTTCCGGGTGCGCACGGCGTTCGGCGGCATCTTCGAGCCGCACCCGGCCGCCTGACCTCAGCGTCCGACTCCACGATCTCGCCCAGATCGGTGAGCGCGGTGTCGGTGATCAGGACCTGACCGTCTGTTCCGCCATCAACGCGCGAGCTTCCCCGGCGCGCGCCGAGTCGCCCGGGCGGCGTGCCGATTGGCGCCCGCCGCCGCTTCCAGCAAGGCCAAAGCGGCCAAGAAGCTCCCTTTACCCAAACCAATCCCACGGGGGGTTAGCGGAAATACTCCGGCCGATTGATGTCGTGGATCAACCCGGGTTCCCTTGGCTCCCATCCCAGGCGCGCTTGGGTCCGGGCGCTGGACGCCGGGCCGTTGCCAGCGACCCACGCGGTCAAGGGACCGAAGTGTCCGGCCGCCTCTCCGGGGGAGATGGATCTGGTTGGCACGCCCAACTGCTCGCCGATGGCCTCGGCGATCTGCCGGAACGGGACCCCCTCGTCAGCCACCGCGTGGAAAGGGCCGCCCTGCGCACCCGCTTCCAGCGCGAGACGGTAGACGCGCGCCGCGTCGAGTCGGTGCACCGAGGGCCAGAGGTTCCGGCCCTCGCCGACAAAGGCGGAGACACCCTTCTGCCGCGCAAGGTTCGCCAGCATCGGAACGAAGCCGTGCCGCTCGCCGACGCCATGCACCGAGCGCGGCAGCCGCACCCAGGTGGCGCGCACCCCCCTGGCGGCGATGGCAAAGGCCGTCTGCTCCGAGGCGCGGGGAAACTCCGGGTTGATCGGGGCCAGCGGCCCGTCCTCGGTGAACGTCTCGCCCGCAGGCAGCAGACCAAAGCCGCTCGTGATGATCACTGGCCGGTCGGACCCGGCGTAGACTTCGCCGAAGGCCTCGATGGCTTGCCGATCTTCCCGGGCCAGCGCGTCGATCTTCGAAAAATCGATGCCGAAAGCCAGGTGGACGACGCCATCCGCGTCGGAGGCAGCCCGCTTGAGCGTCTCCAGATCGTCGAGCGAGCCGAGCACGGGTTCCCCGCCTGCGGCACGCAGCGCTTCGGCTTTCTGCTCGGAACGGACGAGGCCAGTGACTTGGTGGCCAGCCGCGATCAACTCAGGGACCAGGGCCGATCCCACCCACCCGTTTGCACCGGTCACAAATACACGCATCATCATCATTTTTCCTTTCGAGGTTTTGTTGGTTTTGGGTCGATTCCTTCCCGCAGGTCACCTGGACCCGTGGGAGCGGCCACGACCCGGCGAGCCGCTCGGTTGACGTTTCGTTATGTCAGTCTATGACTCTAAAACGTAATGACAGTCACTGTCAAACCGGATAAACTGACATGATGCCCCGCAGCGGAGAACCAGCGCGCCGACGCTTGCAGCAAGCCGCCATCGAGTTGTTCTGCGAGCGCGGCTATGACCAGACCACGACGGCCGAGATCGCCACGCGAGCCGGTGTCACCGAGCGGACTTTCTTTCGCCATTTCCCCGACAAGCGGGAAGTGCTCTTCGACGGCCAAGGGAAGCTGCGGGAGATGTTGACCGGTGCCGTCGCCAAGGCACCTGCGACGCTCAAGCCGCTGGAGGCCTTGTATCGGGCGTTCCGTTCATTTGAGCAACCTTTGGAAGACAACCGGCCCTTTTCCCTCCCGCGCCAGCAGGTGATCGACCGCACCCCCGCGCTGCAAGAGCGGGAATTGACGAAAGTGGCGGCTCTCGCCGAGGCGCTGGCCTTGGCTCTCCGACAACGCGGCGTGGACGAGCGGCTGGCGGCCTTGGCGGCCCAGACCGGGATGGCGACCTTCCGTTACGCGGTCGCGTCCTGGTTCGCCGATCCAACAGGCGGGTTGGGGACCCATCTGGACCGCGCCTTCGATGAACTGGACGGGCTGGCATCGTCGTTCTCCACGAGGCAAGAGCGGCGGGGGCAAGGTATCAGGTAGGAATCGGAGCTTCGCGGGCAGGACCATCCCGAACGGAGCCCGGGAACGAGGGGAAACATCAAACGGCTGGAGACACGGCGGGCAGGTCCGCCAGCAATTCGTCCGCCGGAACCGTCGTCAGGAGGTCACCGGGATCGAAGGTGTATTCACCGCTGCTGATGTGATGCTCCATGCCTTTGGCCACGGGCAGCGTTTCCCCATCCTCCAGCATTCCCTCGAAATGGAAACGCAGGGCCGAGTGCATCTCCGCCAGCGTCGTTTCCACGGTTTTGCCGGTGGCGATGCAGCCGGGCACGTCGGGCGAAAACGCTGCGTAGCCGGTGGCGCTTCGCTCAATCACGATCAGGTAATCTTCCATGGGAAATCAGCGTAGCCCTGCTTGCTTGAGAATACTGTGTTGAGTTTTCTTCGGCAAGTCGTCGTTTGCGGCGGCGGGGACGGTGACGGTGCCTGGCTTGGTGGCGTGATGGAACTGGCGATGGCTGCCGCGAGTGCGGACCAGAAACCAGCCGTCGTCTTGGATCAGCCTGATGAGGTCGCGGACTTTCGTGGGTGGGCGTCAGGCGAAGTGCAACTTCGCGGACAAGCGCGTTCCCAAGTGCAACTTGGGAACGAGGGAAAAAATAACTTCCACGGGCCTGTCGGGTAAACCGCTGGTCAGCCCTCCGGATCGGCCAGGATTTCTTCCAATCGCCGACGTAACGTCTCCGGCAGCCGTGGTAGCCACCCGGCGTCGATCAACCCGACACCGAGTAAGTCGCGCAGATGCACCCGGTCCTTGTCGCGGAAGGCCGAGAGCTTCATGCGCACCAAGGCCTCCAGGGTCACGAGGCGGAAGTCGCCCGCGTCTTCGCCCTCCTCGACTTCCGCGTTCGTCACCGGCTGGTCGGGACGGGTGCGCTCTCCGGCAAAGACAATGTGCAAGGCGTCGCCGACCCGGCGCTCCGGGCCATCCAAGAAAATGTCCATCGCGTCCGCCTGCCCCAAGGATGCCACCCGGCGATGCTGGAAACCGGCGGTTTCCAGGGCGGCAGTCGCGGCGGGCAGATCGACGCGGCGCAGGAGCAAGTCCACGTCACGGGTGTTGCGTACCGCCGACTCGTCCACGCGCGAAACCCATGCGGCCACGGCGTTGCCACCCACCACCGCATACGGCACCCCTGCCGCGTCCAACGCCGCCGCGGCGCGCAAAAGCCGACGACGGACAGCCTCGACCGCCGCGCTCATGCGGGACCACGAAACCGGTAGAAGCACGGGCATGATGGGTTCATTTTGAAAGCTCTTCGAAAAGCAACGCTTGAATCAAGTATGACTATGTTTTAGTTAATACCAAGACGAATTGCCATCTCCTAATTAGTCAGGCGGCTGCGCCGCAAAGGGAACCCATGGCGCCCGGAGGTCGCCATCCACCTTCCCGAGTAGCCACTCGGTCCTTTGACCGTAGCGGACATCCCCCGCAAAACAAAACCCGCGTGGGTCACACGCGGGTTTTGCAAACGTTCTGCTGATTGCCAGCAAGCAAGAAGTCGTTACTTCTTCTTCGAATCCCCCGGGCGATACTCTTCCTGCGCGGCTTGGAAGGCTTGTTCGAGACCCACCATGTCCTCGCCGGGACGCAGGTTGTCGAACGCCTCGCTCTCGCGCTTGAGGTCTTCCTCGCTGTAGTTCGCGGCCTTCACCGACAAACCGATCCGGCGCTCGGCCTTGTCCACCTTGATGACGCGCGCTTCCACGTCCTGACCCACCTTGAGCACGTCCTTGACCTTGCTCACGTGGTCCTCGCTCAACTGCGAGATGTGGACCAACCCGTCGATGTCGTCCTTGAGCTGCACGAACGCGCCAAAGCTGGCGAGCTTCGTGACCTTGCCCGTAACCAGATCGCCGATCTTGTACTTCGTGTCGATGTCCTTCCAAGGATCGTTGTCGAGCTGCTTGATGCCCAGGCTGATGCGCTGGTTCTGCTTGTCGATGTCGATGACCGTGGCCTCGACCTCGTCGCCCTTCTTGAGCATTTCGCTCGGTTGATTGATCTTGCGCGTCCACGACATGTCGGAGACGTGGATCATGCCGTCGATGCCTTCCTCGATCTCGACGAACGCGCCGTAGGCGGTCATGTTGCGGACCTTGCCCTTCACGACGGTGCCCGGCGGGTACTTCTTCTCGATCTCGTCCCACGGGTTGCTCTCCAGCTGGCGCAGACCCAGGGAGATCTTCTGCTCCTCCTTGTTGACGCCCAGCACGGCGGCTTCGACTTCCTGGCCGACGTTGAGCACGTCCGCCGGGCGGACGATGCGCTTGGTCCAGCTCAGTTCGGAAACGTGGATGAGGCCTTCGACGCCCTCTTCCAGTTCCACGAACGCGCCGTAAGGCACGAGGTTGGTGATCTTGCCCTTGACGCGCTTGCCGATGGGGAAACGCTCCTCGATCTTGTCCCACGGGTTGCTCTGAAGCTGCTTGAGGCCGAGGGAGACGCGCTCCTTCTCCTTGTTGATGTCGAGCACCTTGACGGTAACTTCCTGGCCCGCCTTGAGCATCTCGCTCGGGTGGTTCAGGCGACCCCAGGTCATGTCGGTGATGTGGAGCAGGCCGTCGATGCCGGTCAGGTCGATGAACGCGCCGAAGTCGGTCAGGTT
>CAHJWO010000002.1 GCA_903642295.1 PVC group bacterium
GCCAGGGTAGCTCAGCGGTAGAGCAGGGGACTCATAAGCCCTTGGTCGGGAGTTCGATTCTCCCCTCTGGCAAACCTCTCTTCCCTAGGGGAATAGATTTCTACGACGTCAATTTTACTCGGCGTTATTGTGAGGTTATTGTGAGGTTATGGCCTCGCTCCGCAAAGACCCTCGGGGGTTCTCAAAGTATTGGTACGCCTGCATCACGGTCCCGGGAAAAGGGCAGACGCAACGCTGCACCAAGGTCCTTGCAACTGAGCGGAATCGAGGGGAGGCCCTGACTGTCGCGGAGCGATGGGAACGCGAAGCCAAGCACCTTGGTCCGGCCATCCATCTGGAGAATCGTGCCGCCGTATTCGAAGCCATCGTTAGTTTTACGCAGAAAACGATCGCCGGTGAGGCCACCGAGGCCGATGGGCGCGACGTGGTGGACCGCCTCCTCGAATCGACGGGGCAGAGTGCGGTCAAGAATGAATCCGCACGAGTTTTCTCTGAGCGTTGGCTGAGAGCGCAGATCGTAGGGCTAGCGGAGACTTCTATCCTTTCCTACAATCTCGCCGTCCGCCTCTTTCTGGAACATTTAGGACCGATGGCGGACAAGCCACTGCGGGCAGTACGCCCGGAGCAGATCGAGACGTTTAAAACGGCGCGGATTGGGACGGGTTTGGCTGCCAAAACGGTTGATCGCGATCTCAAGGTGATCCGGGCAATCTTTCGCTCTGCAATCAAACAGGGGCATCTGAACTTCGATCCTTCTCAGACGGTGTCCCTCGTCTCGAAAAAGAAAAAGGCAGAAACCCAGACGATCTCGCGCGAAGTCTTCCGACCGAAGGAACTCGACGCAATATTAAATACTGCAACTGGCGACTGGCGGACTGCGACCTTCATCGGACGGTACACAGGAGCAAGGTTGAGCGACTGTGTAAGCATGTGTTGGAAAAATTTCGACTTTTCCGCCGAAGTTGTCGATTACGTCGACGGAAAAACGGGGAAAAGGCATATTGTGCCCATCCACCGTCGTCTACGCGATCATCTCTCCACCCTCCCAAACAAAGAGAATAGAGACCAATGTCTATGCCCAGCACTGAAAGGGAAAGGAACCGGAGGAAAGACGGGGCTATCCAAACAATTTCTAGCGATCATGGCTGAAGCGGGCGTGGAGGACAGGCGAGTCGAAAGCAAAGTCATGCAGAAAGTTGACGGGAAAAAAGCTCGCACCCTAGCCCGCCGGTCGTTTCATGCAATTCGACACAGTTTTGTCAGCGAACTTGCCAACGCGGATGTGGCGCAAGACGTGCGCCGCGATTTGACCGGCCACAGCGATGATCGGATGGACGATCATTACACCCATCGAGAGACCCGCGTGAAGAAGAAGGCGATCAACAAATTGAGCTAATTAATCGAAGTTCAAGCAGATGTCGCCGACGCGCTCTGTTGTACGGTTGCGAGGTGCCGAACGATTGTATCTATGACGAAGCCGCTAGAGCGATACGAATGGGACTTTTCGAAGTGCTTGGATGAAGACCGGAGTGCTTGTATGCACTACGAATATGCACGCGAGTTTCTGAACGCGCGACCAGTTCTGAAGGAAAGATTAAAAGGTATAGGCCGGAAGCAATTTGTAATCCGTTTATTATCGACGCAGTCCACCAAGTGCGAGCAACTATCAGATGGCTTTCCGATCCTTTCAGACCACTTCCCAATTACGCCGTGGCTCAAACTGCCGCGTGATGAGCGAACTCGATTGTTAAAGTTACGGGAAACTCTGCTCGCGCGCCAGCCGGATTCGGAGCTGTTAGCTCCCGAGACATGGGAACTCCGAAATCTTGAGAACTTTGCTGAAATGCGGCAAAGGCAATTCGAAGCATGGCGGGCAGAAGCTGTTCGATGGATGGAAACGGACGGATACGTAGCCGGAATCGAAGTGTCTCCCGCAGATATATTGGCGTCGCTCCCGGTCGCCGCGCTTACCCCAATCCACTTTTATAAGTATTTTGGGCCGGTTAATTACGCATTAATTAAGCTCGACTGGCGAAAAGGAAAGAACGCGTTGATCCATGCATTCGAGAAACTTCTGGAGAGGAGGCCTTCAGATTTTCCTGGGCCAGCCGAGCCTGCAAAACAAAAGGCAAAAAGCTTCAAAAGTACGCCCCGAGTTAGCGGTGGACGCGGTGGACCTGCCGATAAGTTGCGGCAACTGGCTGCCATGCGCCTGCTGCGGCACTACGAGAAGACAGACGATCTCGTCGATTTTTTGGACGATCAGAAGGCATATCGGCTCTACAAGAACGCAGTAACTATCGAGAGGGCGGATCAAAGAGCTCGGGCAGTGCTCGGTAACATGGAAGTAGATGGCCGCTTCTGGGCTTTTTCAGAGCATGCGTAAGTCTCTCGACGAGAGATATATTCGATAGAGAGACTGACATGGATAGCTGAACCACCTAGCAGGGTGGTCCGTGAAGGCAGAGCGGCCACAGTACCGTATATGCCAAACACGCACGTCCATTTTTCGCTTTCCAAGCTCCCGGCGGAAACCCCGGTTTGGCTTCGCCTTCCGGCACCTCGGGAGCGATGCCGGTACACCGGGCTCTGTCGTACCAGCCTCCTTGAGCTTTGCGCGCCCTGCGAACGTAACTCGTTCAAGCCGCCGGTCGTAAGCAAGGTGCTCCGCAAACGTGGCGCAATTCGGGGCATCCGGCTGATCTGTTATCACAGCCTGATGACTTATCTGAGTGCGTTAACCGATTAATACAGCGTAAGCCGTACTTTAAGGGCTCAACAGGCAAACCAGTTTCCTACAGCAACCAGTTAACAACATGCCAACCAAACAAGAGAGAATCCAAAAACTCAAAAATCAGGCGGCTGAGGCTCGCCAAATCGCGGAAGCCAAGGAAGAACAAGCACGCGAACTCGAAATCGAGCATCGCAAAGTTCAGGCGGACCGTAATCGGAAAGACGACACAAGAGCAAAGATCAACCTGGGAGTAGCGTTGTTGCTGCTCCGCAATCGTGTTCCCGTTCCCAGTCTAAGCACAATGCTGTCGGTCTTGACACCGCGTGACCAAGAGTTTCTTGCTCAGTGGTGCAAGTCGCAAGAGATCGACTTCAATCAATCAGGCGGTGGCGCAGGTCCGGCTGAGGAGCTACCGAAACCGAAATCCAAGGTCGAATCTGCTGACACCAAGGTGGGAGATGCTTTAAAGAATATCCTCGAAGGGCTTGATGAAGGCGCACTCGGTTTGCTTGCTCCAGACATCCTGAATCATGCTTCGACGGATCAGCGAGCGGTAATTGAACCGTGGCTCGCAGCGCGAAACGGTGTTCAGCCTGCCGCGAGTGATTCGCAAAGCAATGCCCCGTCCGATCATCCCGAGAGCGGCTCCCCCCATGACTCCAGCGAGCAAACCGAGGGCAGTTCCCCCCATCACTCCCGCAATCAGCCCGCGAGTGATTCGTTACTCCAAGACTCGGACAAGAAGCCCATTGGCGAGAACGCCGAGGTCGACCTGAACGGGGACCTCAACGAGGAGGAGAAATTGGATTCTGGCGCGCCCATCGCTGGCGGGGACAAAAACCCTTGATACACCCCCAGAACTTCTGACGGGCAGGATCAGACGCTGCGAGCCATTATCGACATCCGTGATTGAAAACGCATACCCATCTAGGATGGGTGTATTTAGGATCGAAAGTTCAGCAGAATATTTGCTTGTAGATGAGCCGGGAGCTTCTGTTTCGACGAGCAGCGTCTTCAACATTGCCCCGGCACGAGCGTGATGGGTTGAAAGTAGCGTCGCGGTTAACGATCCTAATACACTATCGTTAGGGCGATTGCCGTCTTGCGTCGAAATGATCTTCAAACGCTCTGGCCGGCTTGCGGGCCAAGTAAACGCATTAGAAACTTTTCCGGTCGTTATTCCCGCACCGAAAGTTGTGATCACAATTCCCCCGATAATCAGAAGACTTTTTACCGGCAAAGCCATAAAAAGCTGGCACAATTGCCGAACGCTGAGCTTGTCACTCAGTTTTTCGATGCCTTCAATTAACTGTGGAAATGTCTGAACGATTGACGGCTTCCTGTCGATAATTATCAGCTCGAAGGCTCGCACCGCGAGTAGTGAGATGAATGGCGACATATCATCGAAAAATTTTGGGCCGATTAGACTTTTATAGATTTTAACGGCAGTGTCAGTGTCTAATGATAACTCGTTTCGCAGGTGATTATAGACCACTTTGATAAAGGCGAACTCTTCGATCATTGCATATTCTCCACGGCTCAATGAACGAAGAACTTCATTCACTCGCCGGGGGATCGTATTGCGATTCTGCTCGCGAGCGTCCAGTATTACTTTAACAACTGGGCTGCTGATCTGGAACATTTCGCATCCAAGGAGCAGACAGAAAACGAGGCAATCATTATCGCACCATGTTGTTTCAGAAGAAATGCGGCGCTTTTCCAACTCGGTTACTTGCTCACGGAAGGTCGCCGCATCTTTGCGACTGATAGCGGATAAAAGCACTAAATCAGGAGTGCGACTGGAAGCAGGGATGTCTGGCGTTTCCCCGAAGATGAATGCCAAGAACGGGCGCAGTTCGCTGTCTTCGAGTGCTCTCCGAACGATTATCTCCCTTTCGCTCAAAGAAACCACTTCTTGCGACGAAAGTGAGTGTTGAGGGTCACCGGATTCCAATTGCGGACTTTGGCCAAGGCTGCTGTTAGCTCGGCCATGATTTCTGAGTAAAACACGGTCACTGGGATTTCGCTTGGGAAAAAACTTCGCCATGACATGTATGAGAAATCAAGGACTTGCTGTGCGATGAAAGGCAGGTCTTTGTAGGTGGATTTTTCGTGGATACGGACTAACACCGGTGTTGGAAGAGGTTGACGCTTGTCTGGCCGATCATTGGGTCCGCGCATCTGCAAGAGGCAACTCCATTCATCGAGAACCAAGTTCGCACAGCGTTCACAAGGGGTAATCTCCCAAACTCCCTGCTTGTGTTGCGCGTCAGCATACATCATCCAGGGGTGCTCGGTCGAGATCGTAACAAAAGCAAAGAGGATGTTGTAATCTGGGTAACGTTTGATTAGTTCTGCAACAACGTCTGCTTCCAAGTGCTTGATGGGTTTGAACACATGAAAAACGATGCGAACCGTCGAATTCTTCTTCCAAGCGTAATCAGCAGATACCGTGTTGAGCGAACTCTCGAGATTTTTAAGGAGAGTATCAAAATATTCGGCGTAGGGAACACTCTGCAATTCCTCGCTAAATAGATAGCGCCCGTCGCCCAGAAAAAATGTCGTTAGCCCCACAATCCGACTTTGCTCAGCACCCGCGTATGAGTTTGAGCGACGCAGAGAGTGTCCAATACCAATGATCACTTCGTGGTCGACACTCTGGCTGCTCGGAAGATACCATAGCTGGCCGCCAAGTTTTGCGTAGATTTGAAGAGCGGTCGGTCCGAGCGAATATCCCAACGCTTTCTTCGGGGCACGCAGTTGCATCTCGGTGACGCACTGAACCGGGATGCCAAAAGTCATCAACCGAGCCTTTGCGCGGTAGTACGGGTTCTCAGCTTCGGGAAAAGACTTCGATTCTGTTGGACACTCAACCAAGGCAAGATCGAAGCCGCGAGTTCCAGCATTGTTGAGTGCCAGATCGATGGCCTTCTCGTAGTCCTCGGCAAAGTGCGCCGCAATCGGCTCTAACACAGTGTCGACTTTGTGCAGTCGAAACAGACTTTGGAGTCCTTTCTCGAATAAAGATTCCGGGATGCCTTTTATCAAGCTGCCAACGTACTCTGTGGCCGAGCCCCGGTTTTTCTCATGAAAGATCACCAACAGGCGCAGGTTCTTTCGGTCGAACTGCCCAACGTCGTATGGACCGTGTTTTGACAAGCCTTTCAGCGGGGAAAACTCGGAAGCACCGGGGGTGGGGCTGAAAACCAAGCGAGTTGGCTCCAGCGGCATCCCGACAACAGGCAACTCGGAATCTTTAGTGACGACGAAACTGAAGCCATCGTCATTCGCATAAGTTTGTTTGGCAAACCAAGTCGCCAGCTTGCGGACTTCTCCGAACGTGTAGCTGGGGTGCGCCTGCTTTCGCTGTGATTCACGAACATTGCGGAAGATGAAATCCGCTTTCGGTGGTCCCAGCTTGAATGCCAAATACTGACCGATCTGATGCCGTGACCGCTGGAGCGACAGACTGGCGAGCGGCCAAACCTTTGTTCCTTCGTTGGTTCCAACGGACGCATTATCGCCGTCAATGCTCTCGACTGCGCCCAGAAGTGTCTCGTCCGGGGCGAGCACATTTTCGAGGCCGGGTATCGGCACTGAGCCAATGACCGTGCATCCGAGCAATTTGTATCCCTCACGGTACAATTGAGCCAACGAAACGGGGAATCGCCAGCGATGACGGACGTGGATTAGAAGACCGAACTGCGTTTTTCCGTCGACTGTCATCGAGCGGACTTGTGTTTCGGTGATTCGCGGGAAACCAAGGTGACCTTGCAGGTTCTCCGGCAGGTGCTCACGGACCGGGTCGTGCTCCGGCTGCCGCGAGGCGAATCGCAACGGGACAAAACTTTCGGGAACTAAATCACCTACTTCAGAGCGGAAGGTGCGGAACAGCAGGTGCCGAATCAGCGACCCGAAAAGATCGGGGTGCTGTTCCACTTTCACGGGGACACGTTCACCAATCTCTATCGCTTCGCCGTCAGTTTGCGGTGAGACGTAGATGAAATTGCCATAGCGCGCGAAGGAGGCCACATGGTTGTAGTCGGCCCGCAACTCCCGCAAACGGTCCTCGGTGTACGGCACACGCTGGATCGTGAAGCGATCCGCTGGCAGTTCGATCTTGAAGAAATTCGTGATCATTTCCTCTTCCCAACGAAGTTTATCCGACGTTTACCGGCATCAAAGTCATGGTGTCGTTGCCGAAGATGTCGATGACTTTCACCGCCACCGTGTACCGACCAGGCTTTGGGTAGCGATGCGAGACGCTTTTTAGCTCCAGCTTCCGATCCTGCCGGGTGCGGAAGCTCTGCCATTCGTTCTCGAAGATGTATGCGCCCGTCCAGCGTTCCTCGAACTCCAAGAACTCCTCGCCAGCCACCGCCACTCCGGGGAGGCCGCCTTCCACACCTAAATTCTTCGCCACTTTAATGATTTCCTTGCGGCTCTCATAGTCAAAATCGATGGCCCAGTAATCCACCCAATCTGTCCAGTGCCGCGTCAACGGCTCGCGGGTGACAACGTTCTCCTTGTTCTTGCTGATCTTGAGAAGCTGGCCACCCTCGCAAACTACGTCGCTCTTGCCGGGTTTCATGGCGGCAATGGCAGCTTCCACCGCGCCCTGCGTGTAATATACGGAGAAATCCGTAAGTTCTATAATCACAGCCAGCCGGTCCTGTGCATCGTAGCGTGGCTGAACCTCAATGAAACTCACATCGTGGAAGGCAACTTGGCCACGGTCCACCGCGCGCCGATCAAAAACCTCGGGCGGGATGTACTTGGGTGAAAGGTCGATTCCCTTGCCGCGTGCCTCTTCCAACACGGCAGGGAAAAGGCCCATCTCGAACTCAAAAGCCAGGATGTCGACGCGCGATGCCTCACGTCGACGGCATTCAAGTATGACTTCTTCGACGAATAGGCGGCCCACCGGCAGATTGATAGGTCCAACGACAACCAGCCGCCCGCCAAGTTTACCGTGGAAGAATCCGTCCTGCGCAGTGGCCGATGCTCCGGTCCCCGCGCCCAACGGTTCAGCCTTGTAGGCCCGCAGGATCAGATCGCGGAATTCCTGTTCCTTGCGCGCAAGTGCATCGGCTTTCTTCTTGCCCGAAAGCCGCCCGCCCACGTTGAGATAAGCCTGCCGCTCATAACGACCCAGATTAAGCACTTCAAAGGCGCGGAAGGGTTTGCCGGACGACTTGAGTTCGCGTTGGACTTGGATGAGCCGCTTGCGCGTGGTGTGCACACCGAATTTGCCCAAATCGCTGGCAATCCACTTACGTCCCAATTTCTCTGCAACGGCAGCGGTCGTACCGCTACCTACAAAGAAATCCGCAATGAGATCACCTTCGTCACTGCTAGCTTTGATTATACGTTCTAGTAACGCTTCAGGCTTTTGCGTAGGAAAGTCCAAACGCTCCGAACCATTTGGATTAACCATCGCAATGTCCCAGACGCTCCCACAAATCTTCTCGGTGCTATCTTGGTAAATGATGTTACCCGATGCATCCCGCGCAGAGACTCGCCTTTTAAGAGCCGAGTCCCATACGACTACGTTCTGTTTTCTCGCTTCCTTAACGGGCACGCTTTGGTGGTGAAAAACATGGCTGCCCTCTCGCTTTGCAAACATGAAAATCGAATTGTAATCGTGCGGAAAGTGGCGAATGAAACTGAACAGAGGTTTGTTCGCGAAATACCAAATAACTTCTGTAAGGAAGTTGTCTTTCCCAAACACTTCGTCTAGAGCGGATCGAATAAGCCCGCTGGTTTTCCAATCGCAATGCACATAAACCGTTCCATCCTGGTGCATCAAATCCCGCATCAGAATTAATCGCTCATAGATCATGGCGATGAACGAATCCGCACCCCTGCCCCAAGTGTCACGGTATGCAATCTGTTCAAGCAGGTTCGGCTCTTTGTGAAAGGTTTCGCCGCCAATCTCGATGTCCATGCTGAAATCCGCACCCACATCAAACGGCGGATCAATGTAGATGAGCTTCAGCCCGCCGGCGTCTTCAATCTGCCGCCGCAGGGCACCGCTCTTAAGCGAAGACAAGATCAGTTTGTTGTCTCCCCATATCAGCTTGTTCGTCCAGCCCTGCATTTGCCGACCACGAACATCCAGGGCCAATTCCTCGGAGTCCTTTTGTTCACGACGTGGTTCGTCGATATGTTCCAGCGTTTGAAAAGGCAGGACGACGTTGCACACGTCGCGCGTCTTCCCGTTCCAGACGAGTTCCACCTCCCGCTTATCCTCAAACAGAAGGAAGCGGTATCGCTCCGGCAGCGGCTTACCCGCTTGGATCAGCGCGATAATGTCGCGCTTCTCGGCATCAGAGAGTTCGTACTTTTCGGCGTCGGAAGAAGAAGGGCGGGGCATGGATCAGGCGAAAATAAGACCGAAGGGAACGAAACGTTCGAAATGGTCCCGGTTGAATGTTGCCAGAGGTGCCTTCTCACGGATGGCAGTGGCCGCGATGATGCAGTCTTGGAGAGAACGCGAACGCCGACCCGTCTCATTGAAGAGGTCTGCGGCATGTTCAGCCAAGGCTCGATCCATCGGGAGGATTGCCCCACCCAGTAATAGCTCCCAACTCCCCCGCAGATCGGAGGAAAGAGGACCGCAGACGAACTCCGACCAGGCGATTGCTGAAACGGCAAAGGTATCCCCATTTGCGCGCCACGATTGAATCTGCGGCTGAGCGGGATGCCCCGGTTCCCCGGAGCAGATGAGATAGTTGGCGTCGAGGTGAATGGCAGCCATAGACAATTAGCGCCAAACGTCCCCGGATGTTTTCTTCCACTCCTCGAAATTTACCCCGGCCTTCTCCATTTCCGCGCCCGCCGCGAAGAGAGCGGCAAGTTCTGGGTCGGGCGGAGGTGAATCGTCTTTATACTCCCGGAAGGCGGTGACCAGACCGGCAAAACTCGTTGGCGGATGCCTATGGAAGCTGGTCTCATCGACGTAAACGAAGTCGTAACAGCGTGCGGGATTGCCGGTCTCCTTTTCAGCGGCAGTCGCGTCGGCGCACCATTGACGCAGGCGCGCCATCTTTCGTGGAAGATCGAGTTCCTCGCGGCCCTTGGTTTCCACGATCCACACGGTTTCATCGCCTTTTGTGCGGACGAGAAAATCGGGAACGTAATTTGCCAGATCACCGTCGGTTTTGACGTAATCGAGCTTGAATCCCACAGCGAGGTAATTCTTGGCGAAAGCCTGCACGTCGGGAGCGGTATCTTCCAGGAAGTAGGCAAACTTTAGCTCGAAGCCGCCCGCGCTGGGCTCACCGACAATCTTCGAGAAAATCGAACGGGTTGCCGTCATGTACGAGCGGCTTTCAGTACGGAAGGGCCTCGTATCACGCAACCGGATGCGGTCCTCAATGCGGGCACTCCCGGTGTCCTGCACCGTGAGGGCATTTATCGCGGATTTGAACGTGTCGAAGACGGTCTTGCCAACTTCCGGTTCGGAGAGGTTTCGGAGAACGACCGGGTCTTCCAAGTCCACCGGTTCGCCTGCAAAGAGGTTCCCTTTCAGGAAATCACGCACTTTGGGATACAGCGTCTCGTAACCCGTAACCAAACGCAGTTCCTTGAGGATGTGGCGCGCGAAGAAGGCGACCACCGAGCGGTAGTCAGCCACGCCGGCTCCATCGAGTTGGATCGTATGATGCACATCGCCGTCGAGCATCGTTTTGAAGACAATCTCGCGGGTTTCCTCCGGTGTGAAGGATTTCAGTGGCAGCTTTGGATTGCCAAAGCTGGTGGGGTCCAACGCAGCCAGATCTTTGAAATCTCGCTGAAAACGGCGTGAAAGTCGTGGCAGGTCGATGTCGAGACTCTCCACGTCTTTGCCGGAGGCGGGGGTATCGACTTCCACGACCAGCGAATCTTTGCGTGGTGTGCCCGCACCCATCGGAACGTGCTCCAGCGTCACGCCCTCGCTCTGGATGGATTCCACAAAATCCATAAAGGCGGGCGTGCCAAGGACCGACACGATCTCGGGGGTGGAACTGCCGAAATACATCCGTCGCAAACCACGACCAAGCGTCTGCTCTGGCAAGATATTAGACTGTGCCGCATAGGCGCGTAGGCCGGCGATCACGGTGACATTGCGAACGTCCCATCCCTCCTTGAGCACCAAAACGGAAACGATGGCTTTGTACGGGCTATTCCACGAGTCGATGGAATTGGCGGCAGCACGTAGTTTGTCTAATTCATCCTTATCTTTGCTACCGCTGGCTTCGGAAATGTCTCCGTTCTTTTTGGTGTGGATGACCAGAACCGCATCCTGCAACTCGGGGCAAATCTTTTCGAGGTACTTGCCGACTTCGTCACAATTACGGGTGTCGTCCACCATCACGAAAAGGAGCGCCTTTTTGCCGGAGACTTGATGTTCGGCGTAGCTCTTTCGCCATTCTTCGACCGCGAGCGCGAGGTAGTCCGCGTACTTCTCGGTGAAAATTGCGCTCTTGTGTTCGTGGAGTTTCGCTCGGCTCGCGGCGTCAGGCAAAACAGGATGTTTCACGACTTCCTGGTGAATTGCCTCGACGAGCGGATAGTCAGAAACGGTTTGCACAAACATGGCCCCGTTATTGTGGCGGGGGGTGGCCGTTACGTCGATTTGCAAGGCCAAACGGCGATCCTTCTGGAGCATTCGGTGGTGGATGTCCTGGATGCTTTTGAACCATGCCATCCGTTCATCGTGGATGTGATGGGCCTCGTCGTCGAACACAGCCAATTCTTCGACCTCGCGAATGATCTCGCCTAAATCGGCACGATTATCGTTCGTTCCGCCGGCGGGTCGGTTGCCGAAAGGATCAAGAAAATAGTCACTCAGGTCGTCGTCTGTTGCGGACGGTTCGCGTACTTCGCCCAGATAGACCCTGTGAATGTTGGTCAGAAATAGATTGCCGGTTTTCCGCAGCACCCGCACATCATCCTGCAAATGGAGGGTGACTTGGAAATCATCGTGCCAATCCCGGCCCTCATAGCCGTTTTCCGGCAGGATCGGATCGTTAAAAAAGATGCGAAGCCCATCGAAGTCCGTCCGTAAACGGTCCAAGACAATGATGTTGGGAGCCACCAGCAGAAAATTACGCGCTAAAGTCGAATCGGGCTCATAGAGCTTGTGAAAAAAGCTCCAAGCAATGAGCAAGGAAATCACCTTTGTCTTGCCAGCGCCGGTCGCCATTTTCAGCACGTAACGCGGCCAGTCTTCGGGGAACATCCCATGTGAGACAGAACCGGAGGCATCGAAGCGAAGAAGGTCGAATTTATCCCGTACCTTCCGAACCTCGTGTAGCCAGATGACGGTTTCGACCGCTTCACGTTGTGCGTAGTAGTAGCGAAACGGTGATAATGAACCGTCTGAGTTTTCGGTGAGATGTTCGGTCTCAAACCACCAATGCAACAAGGCGCGCGACGTGGGAGATACGCCGAGATAACCGCCAGCACGCCAAGTTTCCACATCCTGCCGAATTTTTGCGACCAGTGGTGGCAGCAGTTTTTCGTAGGCTGTGCTTCGGAGTTCTTCGGCAGCCGGTATCCATCTTTGCTTCCAGAGCAATGGCGCGTAGGGCGACGTTGGAAATTCTGGATGGAGGGACATCGCTTAGGAAGTAAAGGTTTGCTTGGAGGCTCCGGGGCGTGAGATCGTCTGAGCGTATCGGGTTTTTCCGACAGACCAGGGTAAAAGTATCTGTCAGCCGTCTCGGATACAAGCGCGCAAGGAGCAACTCGACACGGTATGGGCGATTCCTGCACCACGCGTGTGGCGCACTTAAAGCATTTTTCGGTCGTTCCTCCCAAAAAATGCCCGCGCGCCGGTGGGAAACCCCCCGGAACCCCCGCCGCTGGCGCGGCTTTTGCTCCCTTGAAGGGAGCTTTCATCGTATGGTCGCATTGGCCCGATCCGTCAGTTTTAATGTCGCTATGCTCGGCAGGCAGAAGCGGCTTGGTGCGGTCGCTGGAGGCGCGTATCTGGCCGGTGAACTTCGTGGAACGCACGACTTGGCACTGGCATGGGATTGCCGCCGGAAGCGGTACGATGTCGTTGCCCACAGTGTGCATGGCCCGCGAGGATGGGATGGGGAAAGGCTCTGGGCCGAATGCGAAAAACGGGAGGCGCGTGCGGATGCAATCTATGGGCGGCGCATCATCGCCGATTTACCGCACCAACTTAGCCACAGAGGCCGGGTCACGTTGGCTCTCAAGACCGCTCGAAAGCTCCGAAAGCGGTACGGTGTGGCTGTGGAGTGGTCGATCCATCGACCGCCACTAGGAGGCGATGAACGGAATTGGCATCTCCATTTGCAATTTTCATCGCGCCCTATTTCCGACGACGGAGTGTGGGCTAAAAAGAAGGTGCGCGAATGGGACACGGGCATCACGAAGCGGCAAGCGGTGTTCACTTGGCGAGCCGAATGGGAAACTGCTTGCAATGCTGCTTTGGCAGCCGCAGGGCTGGAGGATCGTGTGACTTTGGCAAGTTTCGCCTCGCGCGGAATTACAGATGCGCCTCAGCGTCACAAAGGAATGAAAGAGACCGATCAAAACCGACGCACAAATGCCAGAAACAAACGAATCGCAAGTGAACGAATTGCTCGAATGCGCGGAACAGTTGGAGACGCAAGTCGGGCAATTGCGGACGCAGGTAGAGCAATTGCAACTAGCCAACTCGCAGTTAGCAGCAGCCAACAAGGACTTGCTCGCGCAGGTGCGGCAGTACGCCGAACCGCTGATCTCCTACGGCGCGGGCGTTCTTCGGGTAATTCTCAACGCGCGGAGCATAAAGGGCATGTCACTGCGCCAAGAGATCGAAGTGGACGCGCACGGGGCGGAGCAGCACAAGGGGACATACCGCGTGATGATCGACGACCTTCCGGTGACACCTTACCTGCCGCCCGAGCAGGCGGAACGGGATTTGATGCAGGCGGAGAAGATATGGCTACAGGCTCTCCAGCCGCCCGACTGATGCCAAACGCACCAGTCGATTTGGCCGTTGAATCGTTGCCTGCCGCCGAATCAGCGTCACAACCAATCATGCCGTCTTCGATTGTGGCTGAGCTGCAAACGAATCTCGGAATTGGTGAAAGCGGGAAGGAGGATCAGACTGAACCCGTCAAACGCGAACCAGCGGTGAAACAGCAGACCGGTGCGGTCCGCCGCGACCAAGTTCCTCCGAAGCCAGAAGTGGAGAAGGTCAGCTTTATCCGTCGCATCCTTCGTTTCGTTTTCGGCAAAACTAGCCCGGCGGATCGTCCCCCTGACATTCCGAAAAGTTTGTCCCCCGAGCAAGTCGCTTCATCGAATGAAGCCGTAAATGCGGCCAAGAGGCGAATCCTTGCACGAGAGATGCGGGCTAAAGAATCTGTCGATACCGTCGCTGCCCCTCAGACGGAGCCTCCTCAGGGCTTAAACAGCGGGACCCGCATTGAAGAGGTGCTACGTGTCACGCTGGTTGGTGGTGAGATGTATCACGTTCTGGCAAGCGATTTGGCGCGAGCCGAAACTGACCAGTCGTTATGGGTTCCGCTTTGTGATGCCGCTGGAAACCACCTCCCTAGAGATGGATCGAACTCGCCACCAAGCCTACTTCTGTCTAGTGTCCGGTCTGGACGGATTGACGCTATGCCTGATCTGTTGCCTCCCGTCGTCTCGGTCGATGACTCAGCAGCGCAAAGATTGTACCTTGCGGTGGAAGATCCGAATCAAAAGCCCACTGAGCAAGGGCAGAAACTTTAGGCGAGGTCGGGCTGTCGCGTTCTGAAATGGCATCGCTCGGCACCAACAGTATCAACAGAACTTTTCTCGGGATCGGAGCATCTGACAGCAAATCCCTGCGCTCGGCGTGAGGCTCTGCTTTTGCGCGCTGCTGAAAAGTACCCGCGATTCAATCCTTCACTGCCTCGGCAACGAGGATGAGTCCACTGGTGTAGCGGGAGAAAAGCAGCGGCGGAAAACAGGGCGTAATTTGGTCATTTCATGCACCCGCTCGATGAATCGGTCACTATCTGGTGTTACCGTGCCAGGATGATGAGCTATGTCGCTGTTGACTTGGAAGCCACCTGCTGGGAGGGCATCCGCTCACCGGACATGGAAACCATTGAAACCGGTGCCGTCAGGCTGGCGAGCAGCAGCGGACCAGCGACGGCTGAGTTCACGGCTTTCATCCGGCCCGTGGTCCAGCCGCGCCTGAATGACTTCTGCCGACAACTCACTTCCATCCGGCAGGAAGACGTGGACGGTGCGGACTTCTTCCCCGTCGTGTTCCGGCGGCTGAGTGCATGGATCGGCTCCGAGCCGTTCGCCTTTTGTTCATGGGGTGGATACGACCTCAATCAGCTACGGCACGACTGCCAGCGGCACGGGCTGACACTACCTCTGACTTTCGAGCGCAATCACGTCAACCTGAAGAAAGAGTTTGCGCGTGCGTTCCGCGTCAAAAGCTGCGGTATGGCGCGGGCGTTGGAGACCGCAGGGTTGCCGCTCGAAGGCACGCACCACCGGGGCTTCGACGATGCGCGTAATATTGCGCGTTTGGCCACGCTCGTAATGCCGCGTTTGGAAGCGGAGCGGACACGCTCAGCATACGTCCAGTAGCCATTTTCGGCTGGGTGTCAGAATGGTCTGTGCAGAGTCAACTGGCAGCGACCAAAGCTCGATCATGCGCTGGATACGGGGCACGATCTTGCCTTATGATGGCTTCGGTTTGCGGGCTGCTTTGCGCGGCTTGTGCGGAGCGGACGAAACAGTTCGACGCATTACTGTGTCCGGCAAATCCGCAGCCAAGAACTGAGTTACGGTCAGGTTAAATACTGCCGCCAGACGGTCAATGCTGCTCGCACGCAGGTCCTTATCGCACCATTCGACGCGCTGGTACCACTTCACGTCGGTGTCCAGCAGATGAGCCATTTGTTCCTGGGTCAAATCGTGGCGTGCGCATAGTTCCCGTAATCGGGCAGAAACAAACTCGACCAGAGACATCCCTCCAGCTTTGTGAATCCGTATGTGATGAACAGTGTCTGATCGGACACCTTTTGCATTGATGCCAAAAGGCGGATCGAACACCATTCAGAACCCGTTTCACACCAATCCACAGCTATGCCAATCGTCCCACGACCGTTCTCCTGCCACCTCGCACTACTTGCCACCGTCGTTTTCACCGCCCTCTCCGGTTGCAAACCTACTCCCACGACCACGGCCCAGCAAACGCCGCTGCCTGATGGCAATGCGCCGCGTCAACCGACCGCCAATGACTTTCAGACGTTTTTCCAAGGCATGTTGCCCGCGACCGTGAAGGTGTCGGAGGTCAAGATGGACGCACCCACGAAGATGCCCAACGCCTCGCCAGCCAGCAACATCTGGCTCTTGAGTCTTAAGATCACGGTGACGCCACTCGAAGACCTGTTTTCTTTGCCTCCGCCCCAGGACACGCAGCCCATCGACAACCTCGTGGCCGAACTCAACGCGCTCGTCGCGTGGCGAAACGCTTACGTCAATTCCCCCTACGCCAAGGCTTGCGGAGCGTTCGAGGTCAAGGTGCCCGCCGCCCCCCTGCCGCAACTGCTCGTCGTGGCGCACCCCAAGGACCATCCTCTGCCGCCCATCTACGCCAAAGTGACCGCCGAGTGGCAGGTGGATCATTGGCGGTTCGAGCCGGTGGAGGGGAACACGAGCAATGGATTGCTCAATGCGGGTAAACTGCGCTCCGAGTTCACCGGCCCGACGATGGTCAAAGGCAGCCCCGAGGCTGAGAAGGCGTTCCGCGAGATGCGTGACGCCATCAATCAGGATCGAAAGGAGATCGGCGCGATCCGAGGCCGCTACACCGAACAGGTTGTCAGCGGCACGAAGCCGGGCACCGTTTACACTGGCAAGGTCAGTTACGGATCGAATGTCACGCCTTGCGAGTTGCGCTTCCTGGACCCATCGCCCGGCGCGGATGCGCGCTTTGCGAACTTTCAGATCACGCTGTCGGGCCAGAACCCGCCCTGCTGGTACGTTTACAAAGCGCGTGTGACCACCGAGCTACCTATTCCCGTGCCGGGCACGCAACCATCGTCCGCCAGCCAAAATTCCGAGTTCGACTTCGATCCGTCCTCCAAACAGGTGCCCAACCGCAACGTCTTTCAAAACCTCGTCCGCAACAGCAACTACAAAGTGGGCAGAGAGACAGTGGCGAATTATTTGTCCTCCAACGAGCACGGCGGGCAAGCTCTGCTGCTGCTCGACGGGCGTATCGAGGGAACCATCAACGATTTTGGTGCCCTTCCCGGCGTCCAACTTTCTGTGCAGCTAAAACCCTGATCAGTGTGGCTCCCCGATCTACACCTTTGATGGTTTCCGCCGCTTCACGGCTGGTGCATACCTTCACGGCACGAGCGGAGCGCAAATCGGCGCAATCGCAGCAGTGGTCGGTTCGACCCAGCACACGTTCAGCGATCCTTGACAGCGAACGCGATGGAAAACTTTCGCGGAAATCCATCGGCCTGCGGGTGAATCTGGCTGCTAGAGAGCGAGGGCGATGACCGTTCGGACGGCATCCCGTCCAGCATTCGCATCCGTTCTTGGCCCAGACAAAAAACCATTTGAGCAAACCGTTCGCCGTGGCATATTAGAGCCGAGCCAAGTTGGCGGTTGCTTGCTGCTCCCAATTACAGGGGGCTGAGTCCTGCAACCACACTTGGCTCATTCTTTTTTCCAGGTCCGGCACTTTGCTGGTTCCACGAAGCGCAAAAGTCTCTGCTCTTCCCAGCGACGCAACTGCGTCGCGTCACGGGCGTGAACACTCACCACGACCCAGTGAGTACCGGAGTCGCGGTTTTGCGCGGGAGCAACCACCACGACGACAGGCCCCCCGTCCGAGATCAGGTCGGTGACGATGACAAAGCGACCCGGTTGATCCTTGGACTCGAAGATGGCGGCGGGCTTTTGCACGCGCGAGGGCAAGCCCTGGAAACCGTCCAAATCGAGAAGATGTTTCTCCTTGGCTTTCCCGAGCATCTTTTGCGGCATTAGCACCGGGACCCTGGACAACCAACGATCAATCGATTGAAAAGGCATCCGCCCCAAGTCGAGAATTTTGTACGCGGGCAAGGTGCCTGCGCGGTACTTGTGCAAGGCTTCGTTGAACCATTCATCAGGCGTCGGCATAAGGAGGGGTCGTCCCAAACGGGTAAGGAACGTCAAGTGTAGGGTTACAGCAGCATTGAGAAGCAATTAACAACTGACACGGCGGGCAAGATCAACGTGGAGAAGTAGAAAGCACGCGGCGGATCGCCTCATCTGGCATCACTCCGGGAGCGAGGGCGGGGTTGGTTCTGATTGATGGCAACATGCACACCAGATCGCGCCAGCAGCGGTGCTGCGGATGGAGTGCCGCCCCGATCCAGACGACATGGCGAACTACCAGTTCGCCCCGTGCGCGGCGTGCCTCGTACACGATGGATTCTGGCGCGACGGCTGGCACGAGCACGGAGAGCATCAAGGCACCGCGGCAGATCACCCGCTCGTGCGACTCCAGGCACGGCGAAAGCAGGGTAGCAACCAGTTCTGTGTCGGAGAACTCGTGGCGACCGACGCGCTCTACAACAGCCGCTTGGCCCATGTCTTCGCCGGACAACAGGTAGCCGCGCACAGCAGCCAACCATTCGACGTGCCAAACCGTTCGCAATCCGAGCCGCCGCGCCTTGGCGATCAAGCGCGACCGGTTCGCAGGAAGCCCGAGCCGCAGGCCCAGCGGGGCAGGCGGTAAACCAAGTTCGAGTCCGGGTAGCTCCGGCGCAACCGGAGCGACCTGTTCCGGTTCGATGGACGGCTCCTCTGTTTGTGCCGGAGGAAGCGACGGCTCGTCTGCCGCCGCCAAGATCAACGGTTCGTGACCTGCCACCCAAGCCTGCTCGACGACGGCGGCGACCGCCCGCCAGCCGGATGAGCTTTGCAAGGCTCGGCTGAACTCGTCCGCCCCCAGGCCATCCAGTGACGAAGGCAGGCGGTCACGCAGACGCTCCGCGAGCCGGTCGGCCTCTGCACGGTCGAGGGATCGCAAGACCAGCGGCTCGGGGGCGAGCCGACGCAGGATGCCCGCTGGCAGAGAAGAATCATTCCAGAGCCATTGCGCCACGGCGTGACCATCCGCCAAAGGATCGGCGTCCGCGTGCCGCCACGCCTCCCGGTGATCCGGTCCACCGACGCTCGTCTCTCCCCACAAGGCGGCGAAGCAGCCGCCCACGACCACGAGTACCTGTGCCGGGACCACGCTCCCGTCGCGTCCTGGAAAACTCGCGGGACGCGCGGTCGCTTGGGTCAAGAAGTGCGCGATCTCGCCTGCGACTGCTAAAGCATAGCTCGCGTGATGTTCGCTTGCGGCGGCCAAGGTGTCGATCCCGGCCAGATAGACGATGCAGCCGCCCGGATTGCCCGCGACGTAAGCCTGGAGTTGCTCGAAAGTCCCCTGGTTGGTGCGGTTGGAAGCAAGCGTCCAACTGCTCACCTCCCAACGGCAGCAGGGATTGTCTCCCCACCGACGCGCAGCCTCGGCGCAAACGAACGCTTTGCCGGATGCTGACGGCCCCACCAACAGCGGCACGCTCCAATGGGACAGCACGCCGACTGGCAGCGTCTCTAACGTGGTCATCGCCCGGACGCGGGCGAGCGCAAGCAACCGCTCGCAGGCATTCTCTTGGTCAACCGCGAGGATCGGTCCCTGTTGGTCGGGCATATTGTTAACGGCAGTGCTCATGAAGAAAAGTGATGGGGAGAACGAGATACGAACAAGGTGGTTACAGACCGATTTGAGAAGGCGGCTCTCCACTGCCTGACGGATCACGCCCGCTAACCCGAACCAGTAACGTGGTTCGTCTTCGCGGAACGTGATCAGTCGCGGCGGCTGACGGAACCGCGCTACACCAGCGCGGGTTGCTGATGCTGCGCGCAGTGGGCCTCATTGCCGTCCCTGTCCGCGTCAGCGGCGAAGTCGAGCGAAGCAAATTCCGGCGATGCGTGGCCGCCGGTGATGGCTTCAAACTCGTAGAAGGCGTCGGTGACCACTTCCATGAGGTCCTTCAATTGGTTGTCACGCCGCTTCCAGATTTTGGTCATCGCGTGCTTCTCTTTCTCCAAGTCACTGTCCAACCCTTGGATGAGGAGAACCGCGCTCTCAATCCGCTCGGCGAACTGCGCGCTGGTCACGTAGTGGAACAACGCCTCCCCCTTCTCTTCCCGGTTGACCGCCGCCTGCCGGTGCGAGGCCAATTGGAGCAGACTCAGGCGCAAAGCGAGCGCGAGACTCGGCAGGCAGGCGACGCTCGTCACCCACACGCCGTCCACCAGCGCGAAGGTCGTCACGGCCTTGGGCAAAACCGCCGTGACGAGCACGGCAACGTCGGCCTGCTCGCGCCGCAGGTCGTCGCGCAACTTGCCCGGCCACTGCGCGTTCCAGGTCGCGGTGAGCTTGGATTCGTAAAGGATGGTGCCACAGGGCTTGGCCGCAGGCGTGCAAACGCGCTGGCGCACGTCGGCTCCATTCACGCCGCGCTGGATCGCCTCGATGGTGTCCGCCGGGAACGACTCGCGCAGCACCGCTTCGAGACGCAGTTCGCCCGCTTCGCCGCGCCGCTGCTCGCCCCCCGCGTCCAGGCGACGGCGCAGGTCTTCGACCGTCCGACGCAGCGCGTCGGTCTGCTGGGCGTGCTCGACTTCACGCAGCCGTTGAGCCTCGGTGTGGACGGATTCGCTCTCCTGCCGCACGCGGACGCGCTCGGCGTCCGCCATCCGGGTAAACTCGTCGCGCAGGCGCAGGCGGTCGGCTTCGAGCGCACGGGTTGCCTGAACTTCGAGTTCCTGCTTGGCCGCTTCCAGACGCGCCTTCTCTTGACGCAGTTCGATCTCGTGCTTGCGGAGATCGGACAGGGCCACGCGCTGGCGGCTGATCTCCTCCTCCAATGCCTTGCGCTCAGCAACGGATTCCTCACGGGCGCGCTGGCCCGCTTCGCGACGGGTGGTTTCAAGCTGAACCTGGGCACGCTTGAGGGCGGCCTCGCGCTCAGTCGCAGCCGTCTCGTACTCCGCTAACTTGGCGGCGTTGGTGCGCGCGGCTTCGGCTTGGGCCGAGCGGGTCAACTCGCGGGCGAGCGACTCGCGCTCTTCAGTGAGACGAGCGTCGTAGCTCGCACGCAGTTCGGTGTTGATCTTCGCGTGCAGTTGGCTGGTGAGAGCAACCCCGATGGGGAAGACGTGCTCGCAAGAGGGACATTGGATGGTGTTCTCAGTCATCATGGTATCAGTGGATTTCAACCGTTGGTGTTTTGTTTGCAGATGAGAGTTAGCGATTGCCTTGGCGCGACAGAATTGACGCGACAGGTTTCAAGGTTCGTTGTAGGCTCATCTGCACCACTGGTAACTACAAACTTTGTATAGTGCAAGAAAAAAATCAAATTTCGTCGTTATTTCGTGCTCGGCTACAAATTTTGTTGTCAGAACGCGGTGTTTCGCAGCGACAAGTTGCTCTGGCGACGGGGCTTAGCCAGCAGACCGTCAATAACTATCTGCGGGCGGTATCGAAGCTGCCGGGCGCGCACGAGTTGCTCGTGCTCTCCCGATACTTCGGCGTGTCGATGGAATATTTTGTCGTTGGCGACGAAGGCCCGCACTCTGATTCCACTGGGAAAAAACCACCCAAGTTGCCGCCAGTCGTTCCCGCGTCTGAAGTGCGGAGGGCGGCGGAGCGAATGGGTCGTTGCGCCGAAGAGTTACGCACAGAAGCCGAGCGGCTGAAAAAACTCGGTGGAAACTCGTAAGCAGCCATCCGTCAACGATTCAGGATCGTCGTGGAACCAAGACGACTTGTTTCCCACCAGTTTCGCTTTGGCGTTGCGGCAACGCCAATCGCACAAGCTCCTTCCCTTCGGGGCTGTGCGACCGCTCAACCGCTCCCGCGACATGGTGGGAACAAGTCTGTGATGTCGCTTAATCTTCTCTTGAAGGACGGCATTACTCCTGCCAACAAATCTTACGAGGCGACCAAATGGATGGGTTACCCAGACGAAGGTCAAGCTAACCGCATCGGTTCTTTTTGACGCCGGTTTCTTCCATGTTCCAAATAAAGCCGATGGCTTCGAGCCGTTTTTGCCTCTCAGACCGGATTTTCCTCATACGTCAAAGAGACGTTGGTCCGCTCCAGGATGGGGCGCAGCCGCTCGTCGTAGTAGGTCGGCTTCTCCCTGCCGGTGCGACGCGCGAGGTAGGGATGGACGAGTTTGCCCTGGATGGGTCCAGGCCGGATGATGGCGACTTCGATGGCCACGTCGTAAAAGCAGCGCGGCTGCATCCGGGGCAAGGTCGCCATCTGAGCGCGGCTCTCGATCTGGAAGACTCTGATGGTGTCTGCCGCGCGCATGGCGTCGAAAGTGGCCGCGTCGTCCTTGGGGATCGTCGCCAAGTCCACGGGTTGGCCACGCGCTCGGCAGAGTTCGACCGTGTCTTGCAACACGGACATCATCCCCAGGCCCAACAGATCAACCTTGATGATCCCGAGGTCCGCGCAGTCCTCTTTGTCCCACTGGGCGACCACCCTGCCCGGCATGGAAGCGTTCTCTAGCGGCATGATCGAATCAAGCTGACCCTTACAGATAATCATGCCCCCGGAGTGCTGGCCCAGGTGCCGGGGCAGGCCGTAGAGGCGCGGTTAAAGCGAAAGCAACGCCCCCGGCCCACCGATCATGAAAGCGCAATCAGAACATTCGACGGATCACTTTCGTGTGAGCGGCAACGCGCGCGACCGCATCAAACTGCCGGGCGTCTTCTGGGCTGATCGCTCTGTGGGTGGCGAGTCACCGGGCGTGTTTGAGTCGTAATGGACGCCGACTTCGCGTCGTGAACGGCACTACGGTGGCGAATGATTAGCGCACGGCCAAGTCAGGCCAAAACGTGTAAGATACTTTCGCAGTCGGTCAGCATCGTTGGCCGTTTTTCGCTTGCCACGAGTTACCGCGAACAGTCGCCTGCCTGCTTCGCTCAAACTTTTGCTGTCGCGGCAGACGCGGATGACGCAGGCGAGTTGTGCGCGGTCGAAGAGATCGAGGGCTGCCGCACCTTCGGCGTCCAGGGCGCTCATCAGCAGCGCGTTTTCATCGCCGTTCTCGCCGACCACTGTTCCCGGCGCAGTTTTCCAGCCGGTCCGTAGGCGTCCCAACTCTCCACTGAGGACTTCGTGAGTGATGCGCCCACCCCGCGCGAGCGTTGTCATGCGCGTCACCGCAGCATTCAGGTCGCGGAAGTTCGCGCTCCACTTTGCCTCGCCTGAACGAGCGAAATCCAGAAAGGCAGCCCGCACGTCTTTCGCCATGCCCACGCGCCGTCCAAGCAGACGTGCGGCGTTTTCCAATTCGTGATCGAGGTTGGGCGCGATGTCCTCCGTGCGCTGTGCCAGTCCAGGCAGCACGAACGTCCACAGATTGATGCGCGCTAACAGGTCTTCGCGGAACTCGCCCTTTGCCACCGCGCCCGAGAGGTCGGAGTTGGTTCCGGCAATTAGTTGGAAGTCGCTCTTCGCTTCTTGGTCCGCGCCGACCGGCAGGAAGCGTTTTTCCTCCAGGGCGCGCAGGAGCATCGCCTGTTCATCGGCCCCGAGTTCGCCGATCTCATCGAGGAAGAGCAGGCCACTGTCCGCCGAGCGTAATAGTCCTGGGCGGTCGCGTTGCGCCCCAGTGAAAGCTCCCCGGACATGTCCGAAGAGGGTGCTCGCCGCCGTGTCGCCACGCAGGGTGGCACAGTTGACCTCCACGAACTGCCCGGCGAGTTGGTGCCGCCCGCGCTTCAACTCGAACACCTTGCGCGCCAGGGAGGATTTGCCTGCTCCGGTCGGCCCCATGAAGAGCATCGGTTCGCGCGACGCTACAGCGACGTGCTCGATCTCCTCGATCATGCGGTTGAATGCGGCGTTGCGCGTGGCGATGCCATTCTTGAGGAACGTCAACGCCTCCTTCTGCTCCTGGGCAAACCGCGCCGCGATGCGGTCGTAGCGCGACAGGTCCAGGTCGATGATGGAATACTGTCCCGCTTCCGCGAGGTGCCGGGGTTGGCGTTCGCGGGGTGGCGAGGTCTGTATGAGCCGCCCGGGGAGGTGCCGCGATTCCGTGAGCAGGAACAGGCAAATTTGGGCGACATGCGTGCCGGTGGTGATGTGGACGAGGTACTCCTCGTTTTCCATGTCGAAAGAATACCCGCGCGCGAAATCTGCGAGCGCGCCATAAACCTCTTCAAAGTCCCAGGGGTCGCCGAACTCCACGACGTGTCGGCGCACCTCTGTTTCCGGCGACACACCGGTAATATCCGTCGTGATGGTTTCGGCAAGGCCGGTGTAGCGGCGGTCATGAAGCAGTTCGAGTCGCCCAACGAGCAGATCGTCGTGTTGGCAGAGTGAGACGGTGGGTCGCCAGCTTTTCCAACGGTGAGCGTGCTTGCCCGTGTCTAGTTGGGTGCCGAGTAAACCGAGGACAACGAGCTTCTTAGAGGACATAGCAAATAAAATAAACCCGTAGCGAATAAGCTAAATTTGCACCAGCAGAAATTATGGTCCCGGCGGGCAGTCACCATCCAAAAAATATTTCTTGTATCTGCGTAAGAGATATTTACATCAAGACGACATCGGAAAGGTCATTTGGTTGGCACGCGACAAGCAGATGGGAGGTTCATCGTTCGGTGACATTCCGGTACTCACAACCGGCTCGGAATGAACGAACTCGATCCTCAAACCGCACTTCCCATGGCTAACAAGACTCTCTTCCAGACCGTTGCTGGGGCCATCCTGCCCAAGACCGATGTTCGCAACGAGGCCGGTGGTCCGGCCTTCGCCCTGCCGCCCCGGCACGCCCTGGCCCAATACGCGGTCACCGGCTGCCTGAACTCAACGTTCTACGCCGGTGCCGAGGCTCAGCTTGAGCGCATCCTCGCTTTGGCGGGACAGGTGGACCCGGCATTCGTCGCCAAGACGGCGATCTACTGCCGCACACGGGGCTACATGAAAGACACGCCCGCGCTGCTCTGCGCCGCGCTGGCCACGCTCGACGTGCCCATCTTGGAAACGGTTTTCGACCGTGTGATCGACGATGGCCGCACGCTGCGCAACTTCGTGCAGATCATCCGCAGCGGCGTCACGGGCCGCAAGTCGCTCGGGTCCGCCCCGCGCCGGTTGGTGCGCCGCTGGCTGGAACGCCGCGACGACGAGGGCGTGTTCCGCGCTTCGGTCGGGCAGTCGCCTTCGTTGGCGGACGTGGTCAAGATGGTGCATCCGCGCCCCGCTAACGCGCAGCGCGAGGCTTTGTACGGCTGGCTGATCGGACGCACGCACGACGGCGCGCTTCTGCCCCCGCTGGTGCGGCAGTTCGAGGCGTTCAAGAGCGGCCACATCAAGACCGTGCCCGACGTGCCGTTCCAAATGCTGACCGCGCTCGACCTCGACCGCGCCGGATGGCTGGCCGTCGCCGAAAACGCCTCGTGGCAGACCACGCGCATGAACCTGAACACCTTTGCTCGCCACGGCGTGTTCGACGACAAGGACCTGACCCGCCGCATCGCCTACCGCCTGCGCGACCCGCAGAAGGTGCGCCGTGCCCGGTGCTTTCCCTACCAACTCCTGACCGCGTTCCACGCCGCCGACCAGGCGGTGCCTGCTACCGTGAGGGACGCGCTCCAGGACGCGATGGAGATCGCCACGGAGAACGTCCCGGCCATCGACGGACAGGTGTTCGTCTGCCCGGACGTGTCGGGGTCCATGCAGTCGCCCGTGACCGGCCACCGCGCCGGGTCCACGACCAAGACGCGCTGCATCGACGTGGCTGCCTTGGTGGCCGCGAGCGTACTGCGCAAGAACCCGATGGCGGAAGTCATTGCGTTCAGTGACAACGTGGTGCCGTGTGACCCGAACACCCGCGACAGCGTGATGACCAACGCGCAAAAGCTCGCCTCGCTGCCCAGCGGCGGAACGAACTGCTCGGCTCCGCTGGCGCACCTGAACAAGGTGCGCGCGGTGGGCGATCTCGTGATCGTGGTGTCCGACAATATGTCGTGGGTCGATTCAAACGGTGGAGGCCGTAGCACGGCGACGATGGCCGAATGGTCGGCGTTCCGTGCCCGCAATCCCCGCGCCCGGCTGGTGTGCCTGGACATCCAGCCATCCGCGACGACGCAGGCTGCGGAACGCGGGGACATTCTCAACGTCGGAGGTTTCTCCGACGCGGTGTTCGAGATCGTGTCGGCCTTCGCGCAGGGCAACTTGCGCCCGGGGCACTGGGTCGAGCAGATCGACCAGATCGAGTTGTAACCGATTTCGCCGAATGCCGGTGGGACTACATTTTCCATGTGAGTGTCTCACCAGAAACTTGTCGGCGATCAACCCTTAACCACACAAAGATTTGAGCGTGCCGAATGCAGGTACGGACTACATGGTAGAGCGTCCGCGCGGGTGAAAGCTCGCGCGAAAGGTCCCGGGTTCATCTCCCGGTCCCGCCTCAAAACGGGATAGCTCAGTAAAAAATGTCCTGCCGCCGGTTGTCGGCACGCTCGCAAAATCCATGCAGAAAATTTGAGCGTGCCGAATGCAGGCACGGACTACATTGGCAGAGCGCGGGTTCGACTCCCGGCCCCGTCGTAAAAAGCGGGGTAGCTCAGTGTCCTGCCGCCGGTTGTCGGCACGCTCTCAAACCTGATCGGCTTTCGTGACGAATGCCGCGTGGAACTACATTACTTCGCCGGTCCCGGGTTCGAGTCCCGGTCCAGCCGCAAGGTTGGATAGCTCAGTCGGTAGAGCATCGAAAATGTTTCACCAATTCCTTGTCGTCATGAACTGGCCGGTCTCCAACACTTTCACCTTCCCAATTTTGCGGCGAATGCCGATGTGACTACACCCTAAACACGGACGCGGTCGCGGGTTCGAGTCCCGCCGGTTCCTCTTAAACGGAGCCGTAGCTCAGTGGTAGAGCACGTAAAACGTCACCTCAAATTTGTCGCTGCAAACTTCTTTTCTCCGCTCTCAAACTACTACCGCCATGATCTCTGAATTTACTGCTCCAATCATCACTTCGACCGGCGAAGCCACGGGCTTCCTGCCCATGCGTGGCTCGCAAGGCAAGCCGATCACCATCATCGGCACCGACCCTATTCGCCAAGGTTTCGACACGCGCTGCATTGAACAAGCCCTCAACTCTCGCGGCGCGCCGGGCGTGACGGACCTGATCCTCAACCCGGACGCCCACGCCGGATACGGCGCGCCGGTCGGGTGCGTGCTGGTTTCACCCACCCACATCTATCCTGGCCCGGTAGGAGTGGACATCAAATGCTCCATGAGCCTGTTGGCTCTCGATCTGACTGCGGATACTGTGGCGGAGCGCACCGTCCGCCGTGCCTTGATCGAAGCGATCTGCGAACGAACGCCCACCGGGGCCGGGCGTGGCCAACGGTCCGCCCGGAAGTCACGCTGCGTTACGCCCGAACTGGGTCGTCGCGTGGCGACCGAAGGAGCATCCGCCGAAGTGTGCGAAGCCTTGGGTATCCCACCGGAGTGGGCGACCCGTTGCGAGAACTCGGCGCACGTCGGTTATGACGGCACGGCGGATGCGTTGCGCACCCGGCTGGATCGTCTCATCAACAGCGGGGCTTTTCCCAAATTCGCCGATAAGATGACACAACTTGGTTCCTACGGCGGCGGCAACCACTTCGGCGAGTGTGAGGCGGTCCAACTGTCATCCGACGAGCGTCTGCGCGGCGTGGCGGAAAGTTTTGGCCTGCGGGATGGCGGCCTCGCCTTCCTATCGCACTGCGGTTCGCGCGGGTTCGGGTTCAACTTGGCGATGGGCCAATTCCGGGCGTTGCAGGAGTTCTTTCTGCGCTGGGGATTGCCGTTGCCCGGCCAGGACAAGGAACTCGTGTACGCGCCGCTCGGTACGCCCGAAGCGGACGCCTACCTGGACGACATGGCCCTTGGTGCGAACTTCGCCACGGTCAATCACCTGCTCATCAACGCCCTGGTGCTGGAAGCGTTTCAGGAGGTCATTCCGGGTACGACTGGCAGCCTCGTGTACTTTATCAGCCACAACATCGCCCAGCGCGAGATCGTCGATAACCGCCCGACCTGGGTGCATCGCAAGGGAGCCACCCGTGCGTTTCCCTCCGGGCACCACGCGCTGGCCGGGACACCCTTCGCCGCGACGGGTCACCCTATCCTGCTGCCGGGAAACCCGGCGGCAGGCAGCAGCGTCATGGTTGCGGAGCCGGGGGCAGCCTTGAGTTGCTACTCGGTCAACCATGGTGCGGGTCGGGCCAAGGGTCGCAAGGCCGCCATCCGCGAACTCGACCAGAAGACCGTGGACCAACAGTTCACCGACCTCGACATCCTGACCAACTGCCGCTTCTATCCCAAGGATGAAGCTCCAGCAGCGTACAAGGATTTCGACGAGGTGCTGCGCAGCGTGAAGTCCGCTGGGCTGGCCTCGGAGGTCGCCCGTTTGCGCGCCCGCTTCGTCATCAAGGACTCGGACGAAAGTCTGCGGGGTGCGGCATGAAAGCTCGTGTGAAAACGACAACGTCTACCCCTGTCGTCATCGACGGCGCGGCAGGCGAAGGCGGCGGGCAAATCCTACGCACTTCGCTCGCGTTATCGCTCGTGACAGGTCGCGCGTTTCGGATGGTGAACATTCGTGCAAAGCGTGCCAAACCGGGGTTGTTGAGGCAACACCTGACGGCGGTGCGTGCCGCCGTGGAAATCAGCGATGCGGCGTGCGACGGGGCAGAAATTGGCTCGGGAGAGTTGGTGTTCCGTCCCGAGGCCGTTCGCGCCGGTGACTACCATTTTGCCATCGGTACGGCAGGCAGTACGACGCTCGTGTTGCAGACGATCCTGCCCGGGCTGGCGTTGGCGAGCGGGCCATCGCAGATCGTGCTCGAAGGAGGGACGCACAACCCGTTGGCACCGCCGTTCGACTACCTCGCCCACACGTTCTTGCCGATCTTCAACCGCTTCGGACCAACGGTCGAGGCGACGCTGGTACGCGCAGGTTTTTACCCGGCGGGCGGTGGTCAGATCGAGGTGAAAATTACGCCGACAGACCGACTTCGTGCCGTGGAACTGCTCACGCGGGGTACAGATAGTGGGCGGCGCGTCGTGGCTCACGTCGCGGGCGTACCGGCGAACGCGGCAGAGCGCGCTTTCGAGCAGGCTGACAAGCGTCTGCGCTGGGGGCGCGGGGTGTGTGAGATCATCGAGCATCCCACCGAGAGGGGACAAGGCTTCGTTCTCGTCGGTGAGGTTGCCTCGGAGGGCCATACCGAAGTGTTCACCAGTTTCGGTGAACGCGGTCTACGCGCGGAGGCTGTCGCAGACCGGATGGTAGAGCAGGTCCGTTCTTACCTCGCCGGTGGGCTACCCGCAGGCGAACACATGGCCGATCAATTCCTGTTGCCGATGGCTCTGTCCGGCGGCGGTGCGTTCCGAACTGCTGGCTTGTCGCCGCACGCGCGGACGAACATGGATGTCATCCAAGCATTTTTGTCGGTTCGTTTCCAGGTAACGGAACTTAAAAACGGCGGTGTAGAGGTTCGCGTTCCGTGTGGGAATTAACCGTCCTCGACGGACATGAAACTTGACAGGCGTCTTCTGTAAGCTATCGTTAGCTTACATGGATGATGCTTTGACTGCTACGATGGGACAACGTCTCCGCGAATTGCGAGAGCGTGCTGGGCTTTCACTCCGCGAGGTTGCGAAATTCGCGGAAATTTCCGCACCGTTCCTGTCGGATGTCGAACTCGGACGACGTTTTCCAACCAACGAAAAGCTGGCTCTGATTGCGCAGAAGTTGCGGGCCTCCGCCGACGATTTGAAGAAGCACGACCACCGTTCGGCTCTGATCGACTTGAAGCGTATGGCGGACGGTAGTCCTAGCCTCGGGGCGGCAGTGCAAGCCTTGGTGAATCAGGTCCAGTCCGGTGACCTTACGCCCGATGAACTCGCCGCAAAACTCCGCCGCGCCAGCAACGCCGAATAAACGATCTGGCTGAATCTTGTCTTTTCGCCGATGAACAATCCCGCCATCAGGACGGTCGGTACGTTGCAGGAGATTGAACAAGGCGAACTCGTACACGTCAGCAAGAACAAAGTTCCCTACAAGATCATTCACGGTTGGAGCCTGAAATCCTCCTTGGAGTGTGACGCCGTGTGGAAGCAGGACTGGCTTGCACTCTTTAAGCAGATTCAGCAGGCACAGCCCGACGAGACGAAGCAGAACGAAATTCTCGCGTCGATCTCTACCGAGGACATCCACTGGGATTGGTTCACGAAGGCAGTCGAATCGAGTACCGACGAATACGAGTGGTTCCACCTCTACGCCGATGGTAAGCCGCAAGCTGCTTGTCTAATCTACCACCCGGAGGCGAGTGCTCTGGAACCGGGCGACATTTTCTATGTGAAATTCGTCGCGGTGGCTCCGTGGAATCGGACGTGTGAAATCCGTCCACGCGAATTTAGCCGCTTGGGCGAGATCATCCTGCGGGCCGCGCAACGGTTTGCCGTGAAAGAACTCGGCCTCCGGCCAGGATTCTGTCTCCACTCACTCCCGAAGGCGGAAGGTTTTTACACAAAACTCAAAATGTTGAAGGTGGCAGGCAAGGAGGACTCGCAGTCGCTTGCGTATTATGAGCTTCCGCAGGTCCATGCGGTCGAACTGATGGAGGCCGTCTAATATGAGCACCCCCGACGACGGATGGGCCGATTTCACACACACGCCGCAGACCTCTAAGGTATCCGCCCACGAGTTGTTTGAACGCTACCGGGAGTTTCAGCGTTTTACCACCGCCCTTTCAAAGAGGGATTTGGTTGCGCGCGGCTGGTTGAAAGACGCGAACGACGATTCGCCTCTCGCGGCGATTTTCTTTGATCTCCCTCTCTCCAAACAGCCGACGCTCTTTCGTAAATCTGCCAAGGCCGATGAAAACCTGCTGGCGGTCTGGCAGGCCCGCGCCCGGCTGCAAGCGCAACACTTTTATCTCGGTGGGGAATGCGCATCCTTTACCGGCCTGACCAGGGAGTACCTGCGGAATCTCGCTTTATTGAGCGTGAACCCGCAAGTCGTTCGTGATCTCCCCGATTTGCTCGCGAAATCGGGTGTCATCCTCGTCTATGTTTACGCGCTCCCCGGAATGAGCGCAGACGGCGCGGTATTCCATTTGAGCACCGGCCATCCTGTCATTGCGATGAGCCTCCGCTTCCCGCGCCTCGATTACTTTTGGTTCACGCTTCTGCACGAGCTTGCGCACCTCGTCCTCCACAACGATCAACTTGTGGCTCCCTTGTTCTTCGATGTGGAGGCTGGTGAGGAGCAAGATCGGATCGAGAAGGCTGCCAATCGTCTCGCGAAAGACTCCATCGTTGACCGCGAGTCCTGGCGCAATTGTCCGCCCAAATACGATCCTCGCGACCAAGCCGTGCGCACCTATGCTGCTGCGCAGGGCGTCCACCCAAGCTTGATCGCTGGCCTCCTCCGCAAGGAGTTCGGCAACTACACGCGCTACAACTCGATTATCAACGAGCACGACATCCGCACCATCATCATCAAGCCATGATTCGATACGTTCCTTTCCTCAAGGCGAAGCGCGGCGAACTCAACGCAGTCGGCGAATTGAGTCCCGAAATCAAGCAAGCCATTTGCCCCCTGTTTGATTTTCCGCGCAAGAAGGAGGAGTACGACGTAGGGACCTACACTGCGACTACCCACAACATCGTGACGGGCTTGAAGAAACACTGGGGTGCCGATGCTGAGTTCTACTTCGATGACCTCGACATCAGCCAAACACTCACTCTGGAGGGAGAGCATCGATATGCCTACGGGCTCAAGGCCCTTGGCGGACTGCAAGTCATTCCCGTCGTTGCCCTTGACCGAATCAGCCATAACGCCGCCGTCGCCCGCCTCAAACGAGAGGGCGAGATTGCCTCCGGTATCGTGGCCTTCCGCGCAGAACCGGGCGACTTCGAGGATTTCGACAAGGACCGAATTGACTACGATTTGGGGAACGCTTTTGTAGAATTCGAGGCAATTGACTTGATCCTCGATTGCCGTCTCTGCACTGGTCTTAATGTCTCTCAGGCCGCGCAGCAGATCGCCACGTTCGCGAAAAAGTTTTGTAACGCTTACGACAACGTCCGCCGTGTGATCGTCACAGGCTCTTCCATTCCTGCTTCTCTAGGTGATATCGTAAAGTCGACCACCACTAAAGTTCTTGAGCGGTGCGAACTCGCCATCCTTGCCAAAGCACGCGACTTGACCGACATCGACTTGGTATGTGGCGACTATGCAACTGTCAGCCCGTTCTACTCAGATGCAGAATTTGAGCCGGAACTCTTTCCAAAGGTGACGAGTCCACGGTTAATCTACTCGTTTGATCATTCCCATTATATCAGCCGGGGACGTTCCTTGGCAACAGGTGGCCCAGGTCAATACCTGGGTCTCACCGGAGCCCTCTGTCGGCAAGGATTTTTCCGCTTGAGGTATTCGACTGGCGACAACTATTTCTATGAAAAAAGCCGGGGAATCGGCAGATATGCCACCAACGGCACGGTGGTGAAGCCGTCCGTGGTGGCTCACATCACCTACATGGTCACGGACATGGTCCTGGACGCAAAATCCTGAGCCCGCGTGCGGCGGCTGAGCAGCAGATCGCAGATGCTCATGCTGAGTTCAAGATCGCGCCGCGTCTCGGCGATTAACTGCGCCAACAGCCTCCGTGGTTTGCGCTCTGCGCCCGCCTCCGACACCAATTCGAGCATTTCGCTCTTCCACAGGGTCATGGCCGCCGAGTGCCGTTGAAAGTGGGGGTTAACCTGCGCAGCCCTACGATGACGAAATCGGATGTTGTCCCCATCTTCCATTGCCACCAGGATACCCCAGAAAAGAGGTGCCAGTTCCAATGCACGTCGAAGTTTGCACTCAGTGGTTACCAACGTAATCCGCCGGAACGCCGTGTTGTAGTATGCGCCCTGCACACCAATTCGTTCGACGCGGTCGGTCGCGCCCTTGATCTCATAGCAATGCGCCTCTGAGTGCAGAGTAACAACATCGGCGATTGCGCTGCCGTTATGGACGTGCAGTTCCTCTAGCACGGCGCGTGGACGGACCTTCTGTCGGTCCAACCTACGCAGCAAAGCCTCACGGATACGGGCGTCATTCAAATCCATCATTCTTGTCGAATGTGATACCGGGAAGATTGCCCCAAAATCAACCTGAACTTGCGCGGACGAGCGCAGAGAGTCGATTTTGACGAGTACCCCGGTCACTGGGTGGTGGGCACCAGATGGCGGCGGGGCATTCCAGTCTGAGCAACGACGAAAAATCGGGACTTGCCCGGATTCGACTGGCAATCTGCGAGTTCAGCAAAAATCGTGCGACTCGGCGTGCGCCTTGCCAGTGTGACACAGACCCTCGATCTGCTCGGCCTTGATGTGGATGGTGCCCTCGGAAATCTGCACCGGGCCTTCGATCAGCAGGTAGGCTTCCTGGGTGATGGTCAGGCGCAATTTCTCGAACAGGTCGGGTGCCACGATGGCGTTGGCGATCCCGGTCTCGTCTTCGAGGCTGATAAACACGAAGCCCTTGGCCGTGCCCGGACGCTGGCGACAGATCACGTTACCAGCGATGCGCACCGCCTGCCCGTCCTCGGCGTCGAGCAGATCGGTTGCGCTCCAGACACCCTCCGGCAGATGGGGCCGCAGCAGGGCCATCGCGTGCGGCCCCGTGGTCAGGTTCATGCCGTCGTAGTCGGCCTGTAACCGTTCGTCCGCGTCCATCGGAACCAAGGGCGAAGAGGTAGCATCCAGAGCAACGACTTGGTCGAAGAGGTCTGGTTCCTCCGCGCGGGGCGTTTCCACCGACCAGAGCGCGTCGCGCCGGTGACCTCCCAACGCATTCAACGCGCCCAGGGCTGCCAGTGTGCGCAGTTCGTCCCGGTCCAAGCTCACCCGAGTTAAGAAATCCTGCCGCGACCGGAACGGTTGGTTCCCGCGCACTTCGAGCAGAATCTCCGCGTGCTGCCGATTCAAGCCGTTGACCACGCAGAACCCCAGCCGTACCGCGTCATCCGAGGCTTCGATGGTGCAGGCCCACTCCGAGCGCACGACGCACACGGGCCGCGTCTTGATGCCGTGTCGGCGCGCGTCCTTGACCAGAGTCGCCGAGGAGTAGAATCCCATCGGTTGGTTGTTCAACAGACTCGCAAAGAACTCAGGACCCCGGTGAACCTTCAACCACGCGCTGCCATACGCCAGGAGGGCAAAACTGAGCGCGTGCGACTCGGGGAAACCGTACAGGGCGAAGCCCTTGGTGGATTGGATGATGGCATCGACCGTCTCGGGCCGTATGCCCCGCTCCGCCATCCGCTCGCGCAGCTTAGCTTCCACCCGCGCCATGCGGTCGGGGCTGCGGTGAAAGCTCATGGCCCGGCGCAATTCCTCGGCCTCATCGCCGGAGAAGTCCGCCATGACCATGGCGATCTTGAGCACCTGCTCCTGGAAAAGCGGCACGCCAAGGGTCCGCTCCAGGATGGGGCGTAGCCGCTCGTCGTAGTACATGGGTTTCTCCTTGCCTGTGCGCCGTGCAAGGTAGGGATGGACGAGCTTTCCCTGGATCGGCCCCGGACGGATGATGGCGACCTCGATGGCTACATCGTAGAAGCAGCGCGGCTGCATCCGGGGCAAAGTGGCCATCTGCGCGCGGCTCTCGATTTGGAAGACCCCGATGGTGTCGGCCCGGCACATGGCGTCGAAGGTCGCGGTGTCGTCCTTCGGGATCGTCGCCAAGTCCACCGGCTTCCCGCGTTCCCTGCACAGTTCGACCGTGTCCTGCAACACCGACATCATCCCGAGACCTAGCAGATCAACCTTGATGATCCCGAGGTCCGCGCAGTCCTCCTTGTCCCACTGGGCGACCACCCTGCCCGGCATGGAAGCGTTCTCCAACGGCACGATGGAGTCGAGTTGGCCCTCGCAGATGATCATGCCCCCAGAGTGCTGGCCCAGGTGCCGGGGCAAGCCGTAGAGACGTGGGTAAAGCGAGAGCAAAGCTCCGGTGCGGGGATGACCGTTGGACAACCCCGCCTGGGCCACCTGTTCCTCCAGGTCCAGGGTGTGCGGAAAGTCTCCGCCCGCGAACAGGCGGGAGAATCGGTCCATGACCTCGCCCGGCAGGTTGAGCGCCTTGCCGATCTCGCGCATGGCGCTCTTGCCCCGGTAGGTAATCACATTCGCCGTCATAGCGGCCCCGTGGTGACCGTAGCGACGGTACACCTCCTGGATGACCTGTTCGCGCCGTTCGCCGGAGGGCAGGTCCAGGTCGATGTCCGGCCAGTCCTTGCGTCCTTCGGAGAGAAACCGCTCGAAGAGCAGGTTGCCGCCTACGGGATCAACGGCAGTGATGCCCAGGCTGTAGCACACCGCACTGTTCGCCGCACTGCCCCGACCCTGGACCAGGATGCGGCTTTCCCGGGCGTAGTTGACCAAGTCCCAGACGATCAGGAAGTAGCCCGCGAACCCCAGCTTGTTGATAAGGTCGAGTTCGTGTCGAAGTTGCAGGAGCACCTTGCGGGTCAGCTTTCCGTAGCGTTCCCTGGCACCAGCAAGGGTCACGCGACGCAGACACTCGCCCATGTTCTCGCCCTCGGGCGTGCGGTAGCGGGGGAACTCGTAGCCCAGGTTGTCGAGGGAGAACTCCAACCGTTCTGCCAGACGCAACGTGTTCGTAATGGCATCTGGCCACTGGGCAAAGAGCCGCTGCATTTGCCGAGCACTTTTCAGGCAGCGCGCCCCGTTGAGACTGAGCAGTTGGCCCGCCACGTCTAGAGGCGTGTGGAAGCGGGCGCAGGTCAGTACGTCGAGTACCTGCTGGCCTTCCGGCTCCGCGTAGAGCACCCCGTTAGTTGCCAGAATCGGCAAGCCAAATTCCCGGGCCAGCGCGACCGATGCTGCGAGGATGCGGTCTTCGATGCGCCAGAGGTGCCGCTGTAGCTCTACGAACAGATGACGGTGACCGAAGATGCCCCGCAGGCAACGCAAGACTTCGCGACCGCCGTCCAGGTCGTCAAAGAGCAGGGCACGGAAAAGCGGGCCTTCCTCGTCGCCGGTCAGGCAGACCAAGCCCTCGGCGAACTCAGCCAATTCATCCCAGCGTACCGGGTGCTCGGCCTTGGTGCCACGGAGCTGGGCGCGCGTGATTAACCGGCACAGATTTCGGTAACCCGTCCGGTTCTCGACTAGGACCGGCAGCACGCTATCGTCTTCCATCGTCAACTCGGCTCCGACGATGGGACGGATGCCATGCTCGCGAGCGGCGGCGAAGAATCGGGGCGCGCCGTAGACACCGTCCCGGTCCAGTACGGCCAGAGCAGGCAGGCCCAACTCCGCAGCACGCCAGGCAAGGTCTTCGGGCGCGGACGCCCCGCGCAGAAACGAAAACGCGCTGCGGGCGTGAAGTTCGACATATTCCATGAGCGGCATCCTTCTCGATCAGTCGTAGGTTCCCTCCAGGAACCAGCCCTCTGCCTGTCGGGATAGGCGGTAGAGACCGCCCTGGACGAGTTCCACGTCCCATTCCTCGCAGGTCCACCTGTCCGTTCCCCACCAGCCTCCCAGAAGCTGGTACGGTCCGCGCGCGGCGCGCACCGAACCTTTGATTACTCCTGACGTGACTTGGACCGGCGTGCGGCGGCTGACCTCCACGTAGATCGGTAACGGCGGACGCAAGCGGCGCAGGGGCAGACCAAACGTCGGAGGTTCCCGGGAGGTCCCAGACTCCGGGAGGTGGAGAAAGTCCGGGGGGTCTAACCGAAAGGCGTTGGGTCGGTGGGTATCTTCCGGATAGCCGATCCCCGCACCCTGGACACCGAGCAGGGCATGTAGCCGCGCCAAGGTCTCACTAAAGCGGTTGGGATCGCGCAGGGCCGTCTCGAAAAGACCAAACTGTTCCCGCGAGGCCGGGGCAGGCGTCGCGGCAAGGTAGAGAGACTGGATCGACGCCGGGGCAGCAAAATTCTCCAGGTGGGTGTGCAGCACTCGAAAGAGCGTCTCGACGTTGTTCGTCGGTGCGGGGATTGTGAAGTGGCGGTGGTACTCCTTGCTGTCCTCGAAGCGCAACTTCAACGTCAGCGCGGCGGGTACCCGATAGATGGTTTCCAGGCGTAGGACCAGTTGGTCGAGGAAACGCCGGAGCACGAAGAGCAACGGCTCCAAGGTCTGGACCTCGTACTCGAACTCCAAGCTCTCCTCGTACGACACGGGCAAGACCGCCAACCGCAGCAGTCGTTGCGAACGACCCGAGGCGCGTTCCCAAAGGGCGCGTCCTTCAGATCCGAGCCGCCGGGTCAACTCCTGCGGGGGGAGCGCGCCCAAAGCTCCGAGCGTCCCGATGCCCCACTTTTGGAGGACGGCCGCCGCGTGCGGGCTGAGGTCGAGAACCGTGACCGGCAAGTCGGCCAAGAAGGCCCGGGCATCGTGGACTACGAGCGACGGCTCTGCCGCGTGGGCAGCCAGCAGCGCGAGGTCCGGGTTGGCGGCGAAACCGATCTGCGCTTCCAGGTCGAGCCGGGCCAAGTGTTCGAGCAGGATTCCGGCCAGGGTTTCCGGGTCCGACCGGGCGTGGCGGATTTCAAAAGTGCTAACCCCATCGGCCGTCGCTTCAACCCAGGGTGAACACGAGAAAGCACTTTCCAGCAACGCCGTGGCAACCGTGGTTTCCTGCTCCAAAGAGCGCGTCAGCAAGCGCAGGGTGCCGCAACGGCCCAGGCCCTGGCTGGAAGTCATGCCGACTTGTACCCCGGCGGTCCGGGCGGCGGCGTTGCACTGGAGGACGAAGGTCTTCCCTCCAGCGTCACCACCGAGCAACGCAACCGGGCCGGTGAGGCGAATCTCGGGTTGGTGACGAAGCACCGTTTGCAGGCCGAAATTCGGCAACAGGATGACTCCAAACATCGGTGCTTCCTAGGTTTGTAATCCGTTGGTCTTCTTGTCCTAAGCGATCCGCTGGATGTGTTCTTCCTGGCCCCGGACGAGTTCGACATGCAGTCGCCCGAGCAGGTCCTGTTGGCGGCAATCGAAGGCGTTCAGACCAAATCGCGCCGTGAGCATCAAACGTGGACGCGCGCCCCTGACCAGAGGCTGGCGGGTCAGGACGACGAAAGCCGTGGTGGTCGGTTCAACGACACGTTGGAGACGGTACCAACTACTCGCTGAGATTCTACGGGTCTCGTCGGTAGAAACCGACCGCAGGTCCAGCACGACGAGATTCAGGTTGCCATCGCGCAAGATCAGGTCGGCGGCCTGGACCGTCTTGGCCGCCGTTGGGCTGCGGACCCACAGGAGCCGAGATAAAGCAGATCTGGGCACTCCAGCAATGTCGAAGGCGTCGCCCCCATCAATCAAGGCGAGGAGTCCACGCCGTTGGTGCGTCGCGCGAATCAAGGTCGCCAACAACAGGCCGCTACCCGCCTGCCCGACGACCTCGGTCATGCCGCCCAAAGGCAACCCCCCCTGCAACGCCACGTCTAGCGGCGCAACTTCGGTCGGCAAATAGCCCGTGGTTTTTTGTGGGATCGCCGGGTATTTCGCCGCAAGTAGCTCCCTTAGCTCAATGATTTTGGACGAGGAAGGCGACGGCATTTACGACCGCCGATACCACACGTTCAACAACTGTTCAAGTTGAACAGTATGGAACTATTCTTCGTTCCGGTCCGGCTCGCAGCCCGAAAAATTGCGCTGCAAATGCACGAGCACGCCCTGAATCAGAAGTTCCTGGACTGGGAGCAGATCGGAGTACCGGGGGTTCGCCGCCCGCAGAAAACGCTTGCCCCCACGCTCCACGAGCCGTTTGAGGGTGGTCTCGCCGTCGATCAAGGCCGCCACCACTTTGCCCAGTTGCGGCTCGCAGTTAGCGTGTAGGACGGCTAGGTCGCCATCTAAGATATTGGCCTCGATCATAGAGTCGCCACGCACATGGGTGGCGAAGAGGTGGGCGTCCTCGGACACCCCAATGGCAAGGCGATCCACCGCTACGTACCCGTTAGGCTGCTGCTCGATCAGTTCAGGGATGCCTGCCGGTATCGTGCCGAAAACCGGCACATGAACAATTTCCAGCCGGGGAGGCGATGTGGTGACCGCCCGCGCCTTGCGCGGTTTTTTGCCGAGCGCACCCTTGCGTTCCAGAGCGTTGATATGGTCCACCGCCGCCGTCTGGCTCTTGAAACCGAAGTGCTGCTGGACTTCACGGGTAGTCGGTCCCACGCCGCGCTTAAGCTCCGTGCGGCGAATGAAATCGAGAACGTCCTGCTGGCGGGAGGTGAGGGCCATACTGTTCAAAAGGAACAGTCTATCAACCGGCATAATTTCACAAATGGAATCAGAGACAAATTGTCATCAGGACCTGCGGGAAGCCCATCCATCACGCGTGTACACCAAGGCAGAGTCGGGAATCTCATCAAAACAGGGGCATTTTTCGTTCGCCGACAGCAGTAAAATTCGGACATCATGCGGCAAATGAGCATTGGCTTGGCAAGCATACTTCCAAATATCGCGGTGGGAGGGTTGAATGGTACGGGCTTCCTGTTCGGTGCTGGAACCTCTTGCGAAGCTGGTTATCCCATGATGCCGCAGCTTACGCGCGAAGTGATCACGGGACTTGATGCCAACCAACGAAAACTGCTCGATGATTCGCTTGTAAGCGCAGGCCAACCGTACAATCCGCTGAAATCTGAGCCGAATATAGAGCAAATTGCAGATTTGGTGATTGCTCACCTGACGAATACCGGAGACCCACGTTTCGGACTATTAGAGGCCCGTATCAGGGAACTAATCTTGGAGCGTATTCTCGCTGTTGCATCTCCAAACATAAACCATCATTGCCGCTTTTTTGAGGCACTGAAAAAACGAGCGTTTGGGCAGCCTTGTTGTATTTGGATTTTCACCACGAATTACGATTTACTGTTTGAAACGGCTGCTGCACGGTGCGGAGTCAGAGTCGAAAATGGATTTTGTGGAACTATTGAGAGGTTTTTTAACCCCGAGCATCTCAAAAGCTGTTCGGGATCACACGATGGGAAGCGGTTTCATGAAGGGGCTGAACTCACAGTTAAACTTGTGAAGTTGCATGGATCTATCTCGTGGACTGTGGAAAATGCAAAATTCTACGAAAGACACCCCGCCGCTCTTCTCCCGACCGAAAAGCGTGTGATCATTTTGCCACGTCGGAAAAAGGTCATGGATACGCTTGCGCCACCGTATGATTCTCTTTTTACGCAAACTAGCAAGGTGCTGGGGGCTGAATGTAAATATCTCGTTAGTTGTGGATTTAGCTTCGGAGACGAACATATCAACTCACAAATATTGCTCCCGATCATGGAAGCGAAAGCCTGTCGGCTTTTCGCGCTTAGCCAATATGAAACGGATGGGTTAGCGCCATTTAAACCGATGCCGAACTTTTTTGGTGGCTTTGAAACACACTTACATCATTCCAGAAATAAAGTTCTAGGGACAACAGATTACTGGAAGTTCAGCAGATTTGTAAGCCTCTTCGATTAAAAAATACTATGGACGACTATATTATTGGAAAAGTCGTGGGAGTTACAGGTGACGAAATCGTCGTCACCCTTATTGACCACGAACGATCGGTGGAGACTGAACGCGGCGTACCCGATTCAATGGCTGTAAACTTGTCCACCGATGAGGGGCCAACGCCAATACTGATCGGACAACCGGGGAGCTTCGTCGCCATTGCGCTACCAGTGGGCAAGCTCTTATGTATGGTAACGGGTATTGAAATGAAAGAGAGTAAGATTGCTCAGGCGGAATCACGCGATGCTCAAGCGGACGGTATAATTTTTCTCGACCGCACCTCGCGCGGCCTTTTGACTATCCCGGTGGGTACGATTGGCATGAACGGCAGGTTCGAGAGAGGAACCGATGTTCTCCCGACAGTTAATGCGCCCGTTTCGGCAGTCACACCTTCCTTAATTAATGACGTGTATGCCAGTTATGCCGAAGGCGAATTTGCAATTGGTAGGCTGTCTCTACTGCCAACACAACAAGCAAAAATCAATCTTGACGCGTTTCTCACACGCCATGCAGCTATCCTTGGACAAACTGGGGGAGGAAAATCTTGGACTGTGGCGTCGCTGATCCAAAAGATGTGCGCTTTTCCTCAGGCGACCATTGTGCTTTTTGATTTGCACGGCGAATACACGACCGCCTTTGGTGACACTGCGGACGTGATTTCCGCCAGCAACCTTGAACTGCCATATTGGCTCATGAACTCCGAAGAAATACTCGGACTGATGGTTGATAGGAGCGAGGCAGCCGCGCCAAACCAGATCGCTCAGTTCAAAGAGATATTGCAGAATGTAAAAGAACACCACGCGGAGAATAAGGCTCTCGGGTTGAAGAAAATCACCATTGATACGCCAGTGTACTTTGACTTTGCCGAAATCTTGGCAAGGTTCAGAGCACTTGATACGCAAATGGTTTCAGGTGAAAAGGGTAAGGATAAGCAAGGACCTCTGTTTGGTCAGTTCACCCGTCTCCTTATGCGAGTCGATTCGCGTCTTAATGACCGACGGTACGATTTAATTTTCAAACCGAAGACATACAATACGAGCGCATCTATGGAAGACCTGTTCCGCCGCTTGCTTGGCGAAACAGCGTCGGCAAGAAAGAAAGCTGTTGTAATTGATTTAAGTCCCGTACCTTTTGATGTACGCTCCTCTGTAATCTCCTTGATCCTACGATGCCTGTTCGATTTTGCGTACTGGCATCGTCGGGTTCACACCACGCGATTCCCAATCGCTGTGTTTGCAGATGAAGCACACATTTACTTGAGCGATGGGGACCGGACCACCGAGGCTGCAAAGCACTCTGCTGAGAGAATCGCCAAAGAGGGTCGTAAGTACGGGATTAGCTTGACGGTGATTAGTCAACGCCCGAGGGAAGTATCCGCAACAATTCTGTCCCAGTGCAACAGCTTCCTCTGCCTTCGGATTTCTAACCCTGACGATCAATCGTACGTCAAGAACTTACTGCCGGATTCCGTACGTGGAATTGCCAGCATGTTTTCAACTTTGCGCCGAGGCGAAAGTATCCTTCTCGGCGATTCGGTAATGATGCCAACTCGGATTCGGATTGACCCGCCGAATCCTGCTCCTCTCAGCGACGACGCATCGTTCTACAAAAGTTGGAACGAGGCTCCGAAGGATGTGGATTTTGCCAAGGTACTCCATGCATGGCGTTCACAGGAGGTATCTGCCACGCCCACGACTTGCTAAGCACAGCTTTGAGGAGAGTAGCAAAAAATTCGCTTCTCTAGAACAGTGTCCCCTGCTTGCGTGGTTCCTCCGGGAGTTTGCTGCCCTAACCGAGCTTGCGGCGGAGCCTTTCGGCAGCCACCGGGGCAAAATCGCGGGCGTTGTTGTTAAAAACGACATGGACTTCGTCGGCCTCCCTAGCGAGGCCGAGCGCACGTTCAGACACCTCGGCGATCTCCGCGTCGCTGTATTCGTAGTGGAACCGCTCGGCCACCGTCCTACCGGTCAGGTATGCCTTCGCGTCGCGCCCGTGGAGACGCAGGTACGCCAGCCGCCCGTCCGTGATCTCGTCCACGGCAGGCATGATGGTGAAATGCTTACCGTCTGCCGGTGGGCGGTCCGTGCTCGCCAGCGTCACGCCGAGATCGCGCAGAAAGCCTGTGGTTTCCCCCAGGTGCCGGACGTTGAGCCAGTCGTGGTGGCGGAGTTCAAGCACAACCCGGCGTGGATTTCCTCCCTTGCCCCTTAGCTGACGGAGCAACGGTTCGAGTGCGGTTAGGTCCGCTGTTCGTGGCGCGAAGCCCGGCGTCATCTGCAAGAGCAACGCTCCGAGTTTGCCCGCTTGCTCCAAGGGCTTGAGTTCGTCCAGAAAACGGGCGGCGAGTGCATGTTCCAACTCCGGGGTGAGGATCACATTGCCACGGTCGGTTACCTCGATCTCCTCGCGGAGATCAGCGGGCAGGGCTTCCACCTTCGTGGCGTGACGCGAAAGCAGCTTGTGACATTTCACGGCAACTGCTGCGCGACGGGCAAGCCTTTTGGATACCACTCAGCTTTGACGAACTCCGGCTCGCTCCAGGAAGCGGTGCCCACGCGAATCGTGGCAGGGGGAGATTTTCTCATGTTGACGAAATCTATCAATAACGTACTTCATCCCCTCATGATTCTACAATCTGACGAGGTAGCCGATTTGCCGACGCCCCAACCGTGGTAACAGGTAGGTCCCGATGTGTCCGCTTGCGCCGATGATCACAACTCGCATGAGAACCTCACGGTTCGCAGGCTTAACAAAATGGAGAAGGGACACCCCTGCGTCGTCAGGTTGGTCACAATTAGCTGTTTGGCGTCAATAATGACGCCTTCTGCAAGTCGAATGACGCCTTCTGCCACTTACCGACGCCGGTTCTGGCCGTAGGTTGCTTGCCATCGCCGGTTCGTCTGGCGTACCACCAATCATGAAAGCGCAATCAGACCATTCGACGGATCACTTTCGTGTGGGAGGCAACGCGCAGAACCGCATCAAGTTGCCGGGCGTCTTCTGGGCAGGGGTGAAGGCCATCGATCTGCAGCCCGACGTGCTCCTGCGCCACAGCGGTTTGCCACTCACCGTCTACAGCGGGGAAAGCCTCGTCACCACCGCACAACACTTCGCGCACTGGCGTTCTATCCGTGCGTTGTCCAGCGAACAGATCCGCGAGGTGAAACTCGCCATCCGCCAGCAATGCGCCGAGAGCTGGGGCACCCGGTTGGTCAAAGAACTTGAGCGCATGAAAAAGAAACTCAGCGTCAAACTTGCAACGCTCTCCGCCAATCATCGCAAAGACAACACACTTATTTTCTAGGAACTGGGTATCGACCGGCTCTTTGTGGACGAGGCCCACAAGTTCAAGAACCTTTTCTATATCACCAAGATGAACTGCGTGGCGGGCTTACCGCAGACGGCCAATGAGCGCGCGTTCGACCTGTTCCTAAAAGTGCAGTTCATCCAGGAACGCAACTAGGGCGGAGGGATGGTGTTTGCTACCAGCATGCCGATCTCCAACACGATGGCGGAGATGTTCACCATGCAACGCTCCCTGCACACGCACACCCTGCGCCGCAACCAGATGCACCACTTTGACTCGTGGGCAGTCACGTTGGGCGAGGCGGTGAGTTCTATAGAACCGAGCCCCTATGGAAAGGGCTACAGGCTCCAGACCCGCTTCGCGCGCTTCGTCAATGTGCCGAACTCATGGGCCAGTTCAGACAAGTGGCCGACGTGCACACAGCAGAGATGCTTAAACACCAAATCGAGTCATGCCGGCGCGTAATCACCTGCATGAACAATCCTTTCGGGGAGCTTGCATTGCTCGGCGTAATGGTATGCGTCGTCGATCTCGAAAGTATCCGCAAAACGGTGCAGAGAGAATTCTTCCGCTACCTTGGCAATATGAATTTTTGTCGGGCCACATCCGGCGGACTCGTCTTTTGGGAGCGGTCTGTTTTCGACAGCAGTGCGGATATGATCGACCGCCATCAACGCAACGAGTTCGGCGTTTGTCCATTTCGGAGCCGACCAAGCAGTAATGCGTTTGTCTGCTGTGATGAAAGCAACGTCCTCTGAAATTGCTCTAATCGGACGCTTTCTCCCATGGTCGCTATCTTTGGTTGCAGGATTAAACACCGAGCGACACCTCGTCCTAGCAACCTGCGCGTATCCTCTCAAGAACGGATAGAGCTTGCATACTTGGCGGAACGTTCGATGAACATGCTCATCGGTATTTTCCAAACCTTCCGAAATGAGGTCCTGCCATTCGTCCGGCGTTGGTCCGCAACGGACATCGGTGTAAACATGTTGACGCAACTGGCTCCCATGCGGCGAAGGATAGTAGACAGCAGCATAACCATCTTCGTCGGACGTGGGTGGAACAAGACACGCAAACATCCCGCCATGTTCCTGCTGCAACGCAAAGTTGATCCGACGAGCCTGTGCTAACAAGTCGCGGTCGGAAGTCGCAGGCAGAGTGACGTATGTCATGCTGTTCAAATAAAACGTGCCTGCGAATTTATCGATGCATTCCTCATTTTCGATTAATTCCGTCACTGCAGGAATCTGATTAGCAGTGCATAACATCACATGATCCGCAGCATATGAATACCCACCCGCATGAACTTGATAGCAATTTCCAACCTTTTCGATTGAATCAATATTTGTTCCCAACTGGGAGTTGATCCGACTTGCGCGGAGTGCAGCTTTGACCAATGCATAGTAGTTCGGCATATTGATGCCAAAGCTTGATCCTGCATACATCGCTACGAACTCGGAGTCGTTATCAAGCTCTGACACCGGTAAAGCGCGACAGAAATTTTCCGGCTTCCTGAGGAAATGATTTTCGGCTGTGCTTTCGTCCCAACCCCGGAAAGATTTTATCGCATTGAAGCGACGCGTGAAATGAGCCTTCATCGCCGCAACATTCTCATGAAAATCGTCCACGACGATTTTCGACGAGTGGACCGTTCCTTTTGTCAATACAAACCGAATTGGATGCTGTTGATCACAAATATCTGTATGCAATTTTTTTAGTGGATACACGAACGACTTGGCTAATGATCCATCAATACAATCAAACCCGGTTGTTTGGTGACCTTTTGCATAATATTCAAACCCATCGCCATGATTTACGCACGTCACTCTTGCGGCACCCGCGAGAATGTCGTGGTCATTATCAAGCAGAGTTACTTCATATTTATATTCATCCAAAGCGAGAGCGATGTTCACGCCTACGCTGCCTGCACCGACGATGATAATCCGATTCATTTGTTTAATTTCACCGTCATACCGTACACCAGAATTTGCGTTTTTAAAGAGGCCCAAGGGACAAATAACCATCGATAGCAACGTCAACACCGTACTTCCTTATGAATTCCGTTTTTAAGTCCGAAAGCTCAAGGTCGGGGACCGGCCCTACCGCTCCTTGGTGTAGTGTCTGTCGATCAAATTGCCCCCTCTTACTACAAGCAATCACGCGGTACGGAAATATTCGGTGATCTTTTTTGCACTTATCGTAATATTCTTTTGATTCGTGATGCTCAATCCAAGCAGCGTAGCCTATTTTATGTGTTAGCTTATTCCTTTCTGTTGGTGAGATCACAACATAGGGAAATGCCCTTTCCACATATTCAAGAGATTGCGCGGCGGGATTTTGGAAAGCCAACCATACTTCATCAAACCATTCGAGCGCATTCTTATCGCCGGCTGCAGAGCAAGTATCTGAATCAATGTCTTCCACAATTCTTTGAATGAATTTTCCCAACGAGCTGTCTTCGTGCGCATTGAACCTGTCCGTCAGGTGCAGCGGTCGAAGCTCATACGGCGCAATAGAATACGCCGCATCCGCTTGAAGAATAGAAAGAATGGGCGTGCGGCTGTATTTACAGACAACGATATTTACAAACCCTTCATATCTCGATAAGCAATACAAGGTCCATAGGTTTTGCTTGATCATTTTCTCGACATCTATTCGACTCTCGTCCGCTTCGTCCGCCCACTCGTTCAAATCATCCTGCCGTATTTCAACGGCACGTCTAGCGACAAGATTCTCTGGATCGGGGTCCAGAAACGAGAATTTTATTTCTGGTGGTTGGCGTCGCTGACTAGCGGCACGCAATGCCTCCAACCAACTTTTTCGTTCGTCAGGATGCTTGGACTCACAGCAAAGCGAACGCAAAAAGGTAGTGTAAACAAACACCTTCGACTTGGCGTTTCTAATCTCTTCTGGATATTGGAGATATTCGATAGGCTGTCGAGGGCCTTCGACATTTTTCCTGGATTGCAGGAGTAACCCCAGCAAATACACCGTTAGTGACGAAATCGCGCCAACAAACGCCGTCTGAAGTTGATCTCGATTAACAAATATGTAACCAAGACATGTTACGAATAATAAAAGAATGAATATCCAGTCTCTGGGAGCCAATTCGTAACTGAACTGCTCAATGATTCCTTTCGCTTCACTTCGTCTTCTTCCAAATTTATCTCTCCAAGATTTATTGCTCATAATACTAAAAAGCAGCGGATTAAATCGTAACGATTATATGTATCATCGAAACCACATTCCGATCGCGGCGCAGTTTTCGGCCCGGCGATATCGGGCGCGCCGGTGATGCCCCGGCTGCCTTCGACGTGGACACGTACGCTTACCGATGCGCCGCTCGTTATCCCGGTGATTTCGCCGCTGCTCTTGGTGGACGTGCGGCCCGGCAGCCATTTGGTTGTCGGTGACAAGGGGGCGAGTGTGTATTCGACCACGTGGAAATACACCCAACCTGGGATCGCAATGCCAGTCCAACACGCCGTGCGTGTCGCTGGCGGTCACCGAAAGGTTTGTTACCGCCTCTAACGAAGTCACGCGCACTGGCGCGCTTTGCGCTTTCATGCCCGCGCTTTCGATTGCGGCTTCCTTCTGATCGTCGGGCAGGGTGTTGATCGTGTCTTCGTCGGTCAACCCGGCGCGCAGGGAGTCGAGCGCGTTGTGCTTGGCGGTGACGGCCATCGTCAATGCCTGCCACGCGGCAGTCACGGCATCGACACCCGCTTGCACCGCATCGCACAGCGTGGTCAACGCGGGCAGCGGCGGCTTGGGCGTGAACTTGGCATTGCCGATTAGGTCGGTGATGACCGTGCTTGCCAAGGTGATCGTCCGGGCGTCGTTGAGGTCTTTGGGATTGAGCGCAACTTTCATAAGTGCGTGGTGGATGATGGGATAGGAAGGGACGGTTCCAGCGAAAAATCAGGAATGTTTATCACACAACTGGTATAGATGGCGAGTCGAATTAAATAGCCGACGTACTTTCTTGCGAAGATGTACGGGAGAATGCCGCACGGATGTCCTCATCGAGTACCAGAACGACTTCGTCGAAGACGGGGGTGCCCTGCACGAGGGAGTACAAACCGTGATGAAGAGCTCCGATATGCTGGCCAACAGCCTGCGGTTGGTGAAGGGCCCGCGTGCGCAAGGTGTGACGATCCTGCGCGTTCCGATCTCGTTTGCCGAAGGCTGAGCCCGAGCTGTCGCCGGAACCTGATGGCATCCTGGCTGGCGTGGTGGCTCCGAGCGCGTTTCGCAAAGGAACCTGGCGAGGGGAAATCATCCCCGAAATGCAGCCTGCCAGAGGGGACATCGTCGTTGAAGGCAAGCGGGGGCTGGATTGTTTTGCGAACACGAACCTCGACTTTATCCTGCGCTCACGCGGCATCACCGATGTCGCGCTGGCAGGGTTCCTGACGAACTGCTGCGTCGAATCCACGATGCGCTCGGCCTACGAGCGCAGCTACCGGGTGGTGACGCTGACGGACTACACAGCCACACTCAGTGAGGAGGAGTAGTGCATGGCCACAGAGAGAAGGATTTTGCGATGTTCTCCCGACCGATTACGCACCAAGCGTTTCTCGAAGCGTTGGTCCCCGCTTGAAATTTTAATCTTGCCGCTTTCCCGCAGTCTCCCTGTGTAGTCGAACTCAAACCTGATCGCCTGTTAGGACCATCCGCCGATTGCCAAGCGACGGACATGTCTACACTCAAGGAGATTTAGCTTCTATCCCAGAAACTTTCCCAAAGCCTAGGAATCTGACTATGTTTTGGCATGCCGAAACTCGACGCCATTGCTCCGATCCTCTGGGCCAAGTGGGGCACCGTTTTTCTGGAAACTTTGCGTCAGGAAGCCTTGGAAGCTGCCGACGGTCTCGCGTTCCGAGCGATGAACACGGAGGCAGGCATCCGCACGCTGCTGATCGTTTGTACGACGGATCGCGCGCGGATTCACACCGCTGAAGAAGCTTTGGGTCTCAATGTGGTCAGACAGCCTGCTGACTGGGACACCTACAGTGGCGCAGAGATGGTCTTCAAGACAGAGAAAGGCAGTGGCCTCGGCCACCAGGAGTTGCGAGATGAAAGCAGCAGATCCGCCCTCGTCCTGTGTGCGACTCGCTCCGAGTCAGTACGGACACTCGAAGAATTCTTCGACCTCCCTGAATGAATTCGGGAAAAGAGTTGGTTCTGCTCCAACGGCAACTGGGCCAAGCGCGTGAGGCTATGACCAGCGACATGCACATGGACAACCTTGGGAGCGCACTGGGCCAAGCAGGGTTCACCGGCGTGCGGATTAAGCCAAAGGGCGAGAGTCGCGAATTTATCAAGGAGTGGGCACCGGGGCTTCAACTTGAAGATGCGGTGGTGTCGCATTGATCGTGGCAGTGAAACCTTGAAAATTTCCCCACAAAATCGTTTTCAACTGTTTGAGTTATCGCTGTGTTTCTGCGACTTTATTGTAAAAACAAAATTGCCGTAGAAAAATATATGTAAATATCTCAAAACAAATGGATAATAAATTTCAGAGAACGGAATTAATAATTCAATTCTGCCCTTTATAAAATCCGTTCAGGCGCAACGGTTTACGCATTAGCGGGTGGATGCGTCAGGCTGGTCACAAGCTACTTGTCACAGCAATCGCGTAGATGTGCGTGCATAACGCAGATTGCTTGCTTGCTATACCTATAATCGGTCAGGTAAACTCGCAATTTCATGGACCCTATGATCGAGCTCGCGCTCGCTGCTGGTGCGTTTGCCGGTCTCGTTGTTGGAGCGAAGACTCATCCGCTGCTCGGCTTGGTCATCGGTGCCGAGATGCTGCAATGGGCAACGTGGTAATCCGACCTGCTCTGCATGTCACCGGTTTTGCCATCTCTGATCGCCGTCTTGGCGGGCAACGGCAGCAATGCTGGCTGGTTGCACGAGAACATTCCCTGGATTTTTAGTGGCGCGGGCGTAGCTGTTCTCGGCGCGCTGTACGCGCTGTACCAAAACTGGAATAAGAGGAGGCGCAATCCATTAAAGCAAATCAAGGTACAACCCATTCATGAGTTAACTCATGTACCAGACGCAGGCGAAGGGAAAGCCGTTTTTCAATTCGGATTACGGTTTACGAACGCTGAAGAAGCCACCGTCATGATCAGTGCTCTACAGGTGCGTCACTATGTCGGTCAAGCAGGCGTCGAGGGAATATGGCCAGTGCAAATTTGTACGTTCAATCCCATCACCCTCGTTGCCTTTCCAGCAACCTTTCCCGGGCACAGTGTCGCGGATCTAATCTTTTCCTTTCCCGAGGTCGATAACACAGCCCGCTCTCTTTGCTGGAATCTGGACCTTTACGCATTCGGAAAACGAAGTTCTTCAATTACTATCGAACTGTTTCGAGATGGACCTTCTGAATGCGAGGTAAGCGTCGATTGGCAAGGTGTGCGCGCTCTTATGGGCATGATGAACATTCCACCTGGTCAGCAAACGGTAGATGTGAAATTCAGAAAGAAGATGAAGAATGCGGATTACCTCATTCAAACCAAAGTGTTCCCTCCTTCGTCAACACCGCCAGAGCAGTGAGATTTTTTGCTCAAGCGTATCACTCTCCCTCCATTGCACGCCTACGACCGTGAATGCCTTAGAATGGTCTCTTGGTATGGTGCGGGATGGTTGGCTGATGACCCTGATGTATTTCATCCGACTTTGAGGACCACCACTGAACCGGGCGTGACGAAGTCGCAGCAGATGAATTACCACCGCACCATTGCGTGGCGCTCAAATGCTTATGGACGGAAAGGCGCGTGTGGGGACATGGGCACATGCAGCGCAACTGGTAGGTAGAAAGGGTAATGGCGGCAAGATCAACCGACCAGTACGCGCATGAATCAGACCCTCGGCCAATATTTTGCGGAACTGCGTAGGGCGGTGGTGCCGTTCCCACGCGTGACCCGCGAGATGGTCGAGGCGACGGGTGATACAGAATTGTCGTGCGAACTCGTGCACCGTCGCTGGAGGACGTCGCGCAAGGCCCGCAAGGTCGCGCGGAACACCCGCGACGAATGGAGCGCGTACTTTCTGCGCAAGCAGCAGGCACGCTGCGGGCTCTCGATGGACAAGGTGGCCGAACGCGCCGGCTGCGACACGGTGACAGTTTCCAAGATCGAGCGGGACCGGAGCGTGAAGGCTGCTACGGTGTGCCAGGTGATGGAGCGCGGCCTGGGCTTCGCGCCGGACAGTCCGGAAACTCGGCGGGCGCTGGTACTTTTGACGGCACGCTCGGTCGGTGGCAAGATGGAGATGGGTGACCTGCAAAAGGAGATCGCCAGCGTGCAAAACCGCCAGAGCTTCAACCAGTTCCTCGAACGAGTCGTGCCGATCCTAGCCACGATCCCAGCCAAGGACTACAACGCAGTGCTAGAAGCACCGAGTAACCCGGCTACAGTAAAGACCTTGGGTACATTCAATAAGCTGGCGGCGACGACGGAAAAATCGAAGCTTCACGTGATGTCAAAAATCGAACCGTCGTAGATACTACAATGGCGCGAAGAATACACCGGCGGGTTGAGCATAGTCGTCTCTATGGCTTTGTCAGATCAAGACAGCTCGAAGATACGCTTCACAATAATGGGCCTAAGACTGGGTGTTTCATTCAGACAGCTCGCCGCGTTTTGGCAGAATATGGCAACGTCGCCGAGTGGAGATGGCCCTATCCGCGCACCAATAATGTTATTTGGCCGCCGCCGGAACCAATCGGCATCGATGAAGTCGCGAAGTTTTGGCGAAGTCTGTACCATTTTCGCATCAGAACGTTGGATGAGTGCCGCCTATTGATTCACACCCAGAGAATTGGCTTTCAGGTAAACCTGCCGATATCGCTCACGGGTGGTGGTTAACTTACTGTTGATTGCTTGATGGTAAGGTTGTAGCCGACGATGAAGAAGTGGATGGCGTCGAGGT
>CAHJWO010000003.1 GCA_903642295.1 PVC group bacterium
TGCCCCGACCATTGCGTATCTCCTCCACCTGCCCGCCCCCCCACCGATGGATGGCCGCATCCTCTCCGAAGCGCTCCAGACGCCCCCGGCCGTCGGCCGGCCCGCCGCTGCTCCGCCCGTCACGGAGCGTTTGACCGCGGCGAAATCCCTCCACGGCTTCGACTGGCAGCAATACCTCCAAGTCACGCGTTACGAAGGCGTGGAGTATTTTGACGAAGGAAACGCCGTCAACCCCGCCCCGGGGGATATGACAAAATCCTCCATCCCGGTGCCGGAACAGATCACCGCCGCAGGCGGTCCGTCACCCAGGTAGGGAGGGCTCTCCGAGCCCCGCCCCATTGGGCCTCCCGGCCCTTCTTTGGCGTCACGTCCCTTCGTCGCCAGCAGTCAGGGCAGACCTCAGAGAGGCCTCCCTACCTTGGAAACGACTGGCGCGCCCGCTTCTTCCCCTCCACCGGCCTCGGCGTCGCTTCCACGACGCCGACCCGCCCACCCTCTACCGTATCAGCCGCCAGCGCCGCGTCGTACTTCTTCGTCGCGGGCCACAAAATCCGCCACGGCTGCCGCTTCAACGTGTCGGTCATCTGCTCCAGGTTTTCCGTCGTCTTCTGTACGCTGGGCCGGATTCCCACCAACAGCGCATCGGCATTTTTCGCGGCGCGGTCCGCGCTCGCGCTCGCGCGCTCGAAATTCTGCAACAACTTTTCCACCCGGTTATCCTCGTTGATGACCGTCGTTGTCTTTTGCAAGTTATTGAGTGTACCCATCAGCGGGCCACGGTCATCCCGCAGCTTGTCGGTCAGACCCTCCAGGTTCCCCAGCGACTTGCCCAGTGCGCCGTCGGGCTTCGTGATGCCCGTCAAATTATCCGCCGTCAGCCGCAGTTTGGTGAGCGCGTCGCGCAAATCTCCCTCCTGCCCGAACACGCTGTTCAGCGCGTCGATCGTTTTGCGCAATTCGCTCAACGTCAGCGTCGCCGTGCTCGCCACGGGTTCGATCACCGCCAGGATCTTCGGCAGCGCGGAATTCAGGTCCGCCGTGCGTTCCCCTACAAATTTGTATCCGTTTGGCGCGGCCCCGGAATCCTCCGTCCCGCCGACGAAATCCACCACCTGCTCGCCGAGCAGCCCGTTCTGCGACAGGCGCGGCACGGCGTTGCGGAATACCGTGGCCCCGTGGTTGATCCGCACGGTGAGGAGCACTTCGTAGTCGGGATACTTCGCCGGGCGCGCGGCTTTGGGGACCGGCGCGTCGATCCCCGCGACCTGTCCGATCTGGTGTCCGGCCACCAACACCGGTGCCCCGGGCTTGATCCCGGCGGCGTTGTCAAAAAACACCTTGAAATTCTCCTGTTTATTGAAGATGCCCGGCGCGGCGAGCAATAGGATCACGCCCACCAGAATCCCCAGGGTAATCACGACCAGCAACCCGGTCAGCACTTCATTCCGCTCGAATTTCATAAACGTAAAAAATGCCCCATCCACGTCTTCGTTCCGGGCTTTACTTCCGCATTCCGACTTCCCACTTCCCACTTTCCCCGATCGGGCCATTCGTCCGTCCTTCGACGAATTGCGCGACGACCGGATTTTGCGACTGCCGGAAATCCTGCGGCGGACCATCGGCGATAAACTTGCCTTCGTAAAGCATGACCATGCGCGTGCCGATGCGGAACGCGCTGTTCATCTCGTGGGTGACGATCACGCTGGTCGCGCGGGTGTGTTCGGTCAGCGAAATGATCAGCTCGTCGATGACGCTGCTCGTCACGGGGTCCAGCCCGGCGGAGGGTTCATCGAACAGGATCAGCTCCGGTTCGAGCACCAGCGCGCGGGCCAGCCCGATGCGTTTCTTCATGCCGCCGCTCAATTCGGAAGGCATCTGGTCCTTGACGTGGCCCATCTGCACCAGTTCGAGCTTTTCATCGATGACCCGCTCGATCTCCTTTGCTCCCATCCGGGTCAATTCCTCCATCGGCAGCGCCAGATTGTCGCGCACCGACAGGGACGAAATGAGCGCGCTGTACTGGTAAACCATCCCTGTTTTGGCTCGGATGACGTTGAGTTGCCGCCGCCCCAGCCTGTTCACCTCTTGATCTCGAAAACGCACCCTTCCCTCGCTGGGTGTCAGGATTCCGATGATCAGCCGCAGCAAGGTACTCTTGCCGCCGCCGCTCTGGCCCATGATGACGAGCCGTTCCTGCGGTTGCACCTGGAGGTGGATGCCGTCGAGCACCGTCTGCTCGCCGAAGCGCAGCTTGACGTGTTCAAGACTCAGCAGCGGCGATTGATTCATCTCTCCATCCATCACAGATTGCCCACCATATCAGAGATTGTCCGCCGCCGCAGGCCTCTTCAAGGCAGGGAGGCCTCTCCGAGGCCTTCCCTCTCGGGCCGCAGGCCCTTCCCTCGTTCCCAAAGCTCCACCTTGGGAATGCACTTGTCCTGAAAGCGCCTCCTTCCCTTCAATCCCCTCTTCCTTTCCTCTCCGCGTTTCTCCTCCCTCTCTGCGTCTCCGCGTCAAAACTCCGCTCCATTCCTACCCACCCCGCCCCCTCAAATCTTCACCAACAAAATGTTAAAAACCGAATCCGCCGCGATCACGGTCGTAATGGAAGTCACGACGCTCGACGTGGTCGCCGCGCCCACGCCCGCCGCTCCTCCCTTGACGGTCAACCCCCGGTAACACGCCACCAGCCCGACGATCAACCCGAACATCAGGCTCTTGATGATCCCCGCGATCACGTCCTTGACCAGCAAACCCTCGCGCACCAGATCCACGAAATAAGACAGCGCAATGTTCAAGGTTGTGATGGAAATCACCGCCCCGCCGATCAGCGCGGCGACGTTGGAAATCACGACCAGACACGGCATCAGCAGCACGATGGCCACCAGCTTCGGCCCCACCAGGAACCGCAGCGGCCCGATGCCCATCGCTTCGATGGCTTCCACCTCCTCGCTGACGGTCATGGTGCCCAACTCCGCCGTGTAAGCCGCGCCGATGCGCGCCGCCAGCACGATCCCGGTCATCAGCGGCCCCAGTTCGCGGCAAAATGCCGTGGCTACCAATTCCGGCACGAGCCGCTCCATCCCGAAAGTGCGCAATTCATACCCGGTCAGCAATGCCATCGTCAACCCCAGGAAGAACGAGACCATGCCCACCAGCGGGACGGAGCCGACGCCCGTGCGCGCGGTCTGCTCGAACAACACGGCCCGCCGGAACGGCAGCCGCCCGCGCGCGAGGTGATCGCCGATCTCGCCGCCCATGCCGATGAGCAGCCAGACGATGCTGCTAACCTGCGCCAGCGCGCGCCGGAGGATCCCTAACCCGGGCAGGTCCGGCATCACGCCCCCCCCTCCTGCGAACATCTTTGGTCCTTCGTCATTTTCTTCGAATCTCTGCCTCCCGTATTCCACATACCATTGATGCGGCGATGGCGCTTCCCTCGTTCTCCAGCGCAAAAATTTCTCAACCCTCTGTCATCCTGAGCAAAGCGAGGCACGAGCGCAACCCAGTCTGCGAGATAGACGAAGTCAATCGAAGGCCCTGCTGCAAAGGACCAGGGTGATTTCGGGGAAGATCGTCCCCCGGCAGGCAGAGCGTATTCCTTGCCGAGAGGTCAAGGTCTTTGAATTTGCGGAGGATTCCGGGGAGCGCACGCGCCTCGCATGCCCGCTTTGGCGCCTCGCCAAAGCGCGGGGGGCCGTTACGCCGGAGCCAACGGCGGGGCGCCGTCGGCAGCACGCGAGGTGCGTGCGCTCCCCAAACTGACCTGCTTGGACCAAATGGAATGACCTTGGCCGAGAGGTTCTTCGGATTGTCAAACTCCCCCTAGAATGGCGGAATTCCCTCCTTCCAGCCCCTTCCTCTCCGCGTTTCTCCTCCCCCTCTGCGTCTCCGCGTTAAAAACCCCGCTGCTTCCACCCCCACCGCCTCAAAAATTAGCCACGGCATTCCAGTTTTAGCCTGCCCGCTTGTACAAAGATCGCCAAGCCGACGCAACCCCCCTTTCCCATCCGGGCATTTCGCCCCGGAAACGACCCTCTGGACGCCTTGGCACGCACATTGCTAATGACACGAAGATCAGTTTGCAAAAGGCGAGGGGTGGGTGTTTTCGGGGGTTTGCACCCGCCCCTCGCTATCAGCTTTAACCACGGTGGCTCTCCGAATTTGAAGTAACAAAGTCGGGAGCCGCCGTTTCGCTTTTCCGGCGAGCGGCCTCTTCCGGCGACCCCGCTCCCGACCATGAAAAAGCTGGAAGCCATCATCAAGCCGTTCAAGATCGAAGCGGTCAAGGATGCCCTCACCGATCTGGGGGTCGAGGGCATGACCCTGTGCGAGGTCAAGGGCTACGGTCACCAGACCACCCACACCGAGACCTACCGCGAGGAGACCTACCGCGTGGATTTCCTGCCGCGCATCAAAGTGGAGGTCGTCCTGACCGACGAGATGACCGACAGTGCCATCCACGTCGTTCTCAAAGCCGCCCGCACGGGCAAGACCGGCGACGGCAAAGTCTTCATCACGGAAGTGGAGCAAGCCATCCGCATCCGCACGGAGGAAACCGGCCCTGCCGCCCTCTGAATCCGGCTTGAACCTGCGACGGTTCGGGCCGGGCGCGCTCTACTGCCCATGGGGTGCCGTACCATCGAGCTTGGTGCCGAAGCAATAGGTCCACGTGTGCCCACCATCGGTCGTTTGCAGCAACTCGGACTTTGCGAACAAATGTCCCTTGTCATCCGGGCCTTCCAGATCGTCCACGAGCACCCAGCCGTGCGTGAGATCGAGAAATTGGATGACCCCAGGCCCGCTGCTCGTTCCCCGGGGCAGGCTGGAATTGATCTTCGTCCAGGTCGCCCCGCGATCCGTGGTGGCAAAGATTTCGTTGCCCGCCAGCAACCATCCGTGATCGGCATCGGCAAACGCGATGCTCGTATACCGTGGCTTACTCTGCTCAACGGGAGAGGTGCCGGTTTTTTCCCAATGCCCACCTCCGTCGTGGGTGCCGTAGAAGACCACGGCTCGTTGCAATGAACCACGATTCTCGAAACGCACTTCCATGACCCCGTCCATCTTCTGGGTTCCGGAGAAAATGGGCGTGTCATAATCCCCATGGTCGAATTCTGTGCCCTGCGGCAAAGGGAAATTTTGGGACTGCCACGTTTTGCCGCTATCCGTGGTGTGGAAGAAAAATCCTTGCTGGTCGCCCTCCGCCGTCCCGCCGACCCAGCCATCTTCGTCGTCCCGGAACACCATCGGCGCACTGAACCCGAGGTACGGCAAAGCGCCCTCCGTCGGGTGTTTGGCCTCCCCGTCGGAAGCCGTCTGCCAGGTCCGCCCCCCGTTGACCGTCCGGTAAATCGCTTTTCTGTCATGACCCGTTTCGACGGTATCGGATACGACCTGGATGAAGCCGTGTTCTTTGTCGACAAATTGGATGCTGATGATTGTCCCAACCGAGGACTTGAATGCGTTCGCCTGCCAGTGCTTTCCTCCGTCGTCCGTGGAGAAAAGATCCATATTGTCCCCCGGCCCTTCCATGCTTCGGATGCAGCCCGCCCAGCCGTGCGTGGCGTCGACCAACCGGAACGTCAGCGCAACGTCCGCTATGGGCCACACCAGCGGTTTCTTCGTTTGGATAGGACGTGGCGAAATGTCGGCCCAGCTTTTCCCACCGTCCTCGGTGCGCAGCAGATAGACCGCATGGCTCGTCCGCCCGACTGCCCAACCATTCTTCTCATCCAGCATCTGCACTTCATTTAGATCGCCATCGAAGTTTTTGGCGGGCTGGGTGTCATCCGCTCTCGCCGGGGGGTGGAATGAGCAGCACGTCAAATAGGCGGCAACGAGCACGCAGGTCTTTATGGAGGGCATCTCCCAGACTTCGCGTGACAAGCAACCCGCGGTTGCACACGCCCATCCCAACGCAGAACGCCGCCCCTTGCGGAGCGGCGTTTGCTTTCCCCTAACTGCCGATCCGAAAAACCCGGTTCCCAGCCCCGGCAGGGGCGGCAGAGTTTAGCCCGGGGCGTAAGCCCCGGGGAAAAGCGCCATTCGCCCGAAGCCCCGGCAGGGGCGTAAGAAAAAACGCGTGGGTTTTCCGGATAGGCAGTAAACCCTGTTTCCTTCCCTGAAACTTACGCCGCTGGCACGGTCGCCACGGTCTGCAGGATGCGGCTGGCGATCTTGTACGGGTCACCCTGCGAATTCGGACGGCGATCCTCCAGATATCCTTTGTAGCCGCTGTTGACGAACGAATGCGGGATGCGGATGGACGCCCCGCGGTTCGCCACGCCGTAGTTAAACTTGTCGATGGACTGGGTCTCGTGCAGACCGGTCAGACGCAGGTGATTATCCGGGCCATAGACGGCGATGTGCTCGTTCTTGTACTTGTCGAACGCGCCCATCAGCTTCTCGAAATATTCCTTGCCGCCGGTGTCGCGCATAAAGGCGGTGGAGAAATTGCAGTGCATCCCCGAACCGTTCCAGTCACCCTTGATCGGCTTGCAATGCCACTCCACGTCCACGTCGTACTTCTCGCACAAACGCGCCAGAATATACCGCGCCACCCACATCTGGTCGGCGGCGGATTTGGAACCCTTCCCGAAAATCTGGAATTCCCACTGGCCCTTCGCCACCTCGGCATTGATGCCTTCGTGGTTGATCCCGGCGTCCAGGCACAAATCCAGATGCTCCTCGACGATCTGCCGGGCGATGTCGCCCACCTGATTGTAACCGACGCCCGTGTAGTACGGTCCCTGCGGCCCCGGGTAGCCTTCGTCCGGGAAGCCGAGCGGACGCTTGTTGTGCATCAGGAAATACTCCTGCTCGAAACCGAACCATGCGCCCGGATCGTCCAGGATGGTCGCGCGGGAATTGGACGCATGGGGCGAGCCGTCCGGCATCAGCACCTCGCACATCACCAGCGCGCCGTTCTTGCGGGTGGTGTCCGGGAATACGGCGACCGGCTTGAGCAGACAATCCGAGCTGCCGCCCTCGGCCTGCTGGGTGGAACTGCCGTCGAAGTTCCACATGGGCAACTGCTCCAGCGTGGGGAAACTATCGAAGTCCTTGATGGTGGTCTTGCTGCGGAGATTTGGGACGGGTTCGTAGCCGTCGAGCCAGATGTATTCCAGTTTATACTTCGCCATTTTATCGGTGTGGTGTGTCGTTTTTTGGTCGAACTGCGCAGAATTGACCGCCGGATTCAGTAGCCTCTTCCATGACGCTCCTCGGAGGGGATGTCGCGCGTCGCACCATTTAGCAAACACGATGCCAAACGGCAATCGAAGCTTCAAGATCCAAAACCCGACCCGCAAAAAACGACGATTTCCGCGCCGATCCGCGACCTCGCCGGATCTCTGCTACAGTTGCGACGCCCGCGACGCCTGCGACGTAAAATTGGCATTTCCGCCATTTTCCGCGCGATAAATCCTTGGACCTTTCCCGAACGGTGGTTTCTTGATTCCGCAACCTCATGGAACAAGTCAAAGACACGCTCCGCGCCACCGTGCGCCTTTCCTACGATGGACGCGTGTACAAGACCTTTCGCGGCCCGCGGGCGCAGGAGCGTTTCGACAACGAGGCCCGCGTCCTGCGTCACCTGGCGCAGCGCGGCTGCGACTTTGTCCCGCGCCTCCTCGAAGCCGACCCCGCCACCCTACGTCTGGTCACGACCAACTGCGGCCGCCGGGTCGAACACCTCGACGCCGACCGCGCCCGGGAAATCTTTGAATCCCTCTACGCCTACGGCGTGCGCCACGACGACGCCGAAACCCGCAACATCACCTACAACCAGCGGACGGGGCACTTCTGCGTGATCGACTTCGAGTTCGCGCGCACCTTCGACGGCCCCACCCCGCCCCCGCCCCAACCCGCCGATGCCGCCGCCTGATCACCGCTCCCTCGCTACTCCCCATCGTCTGCGCTGGCACGGCCACACGGATCGGGGCCGCGTCCGGCCCAACAACGAGGACGCCTTCCTCTGCCTGCAATTCGACGCGCAGGAAGTCCGCTACCTCGGCAAGATCGGCGACGCCTCCAGCGTCGGAAACGACCACGTTTTCGCGGTCAGCGACGGCATGGGCGGCGCGTCGGCGGGCGAGTTCGCCAGCCGCATCACGGTGGAGAAAGTCATGCGCATCATGCCGGGGGTCTTCAAGCAATCGGCGGTCGGGATCGAGGCGGGCTACGCCGACGTGCTGGAAGAACTCTTCGAGCAAATCCACCGGGCGCTGACCTTTGTCGGCTACTCCTACGAGGAAACCGCCGGGATGGGCGCGACGCTGAGCCTGTGCTGGTTCACCTCGGGTTGGATGTACTTCGCGCACATCGGCGACAGCCGCGTTTACTACCTGCCGGGGCGCGAGGGCGGCATCCGGCAGCTCACCCAGGACGACACCTACGTCGGTTGGCTCTACCGGCAGGGCAAGCTCAACGAGCGCGAGGCGCGCACCCACCCCCGGCGCAACGTGCTGCAAAAGGCACTCGGGGCGGGCAACCAGTACGTCGATCCACAGGTGGGCGCGGTGGCCTGCGAGCCAGGCGACCGATTTCTGCTCTGCACGGACGGCTTGGTGGACGGCCTGTTCAACCAGCAACTCCTGGATTTCGCCACTCCCGAGGAAACAGACGGCGAAACCCGCAACGCCGCGCACCACCTCGTCGTCGCCGCCGTGGAACGCTCCGGGCGAGACAACACCACGGCGCTGCTGGTGGAGGTGCTGGCAGAAGAAGATGCAAGAGGCGGGATGCAGGATGCGGGATGCAGGATGCAGGATGCAGGATGCAGGATGCAGGATGAGAACCCATCCATTAGCCCTTTTAGTCGCCGCTGAATTTTCTCTCCACCTGCATCCCATATCCTGCATCCCGCATCCTGCATCCTGCCTCCTGCCTCCTGCCTCCTGCCTCCTGCCTCCCGCATCCTGCATCCTGCATCTTTTTCCCGTTGTGCTGCAGCTTCTCCTTCTCTGCGGTTTTGCCTTCCTGGCCGGGTTCATCGACTCGGTGGTGGGCGGCGGTGGGTTGATCCAGCTGCCCGCGCTCCTGTTGATCCTGCCTTCCTCGCTGCCCTTTGCCACCGTGTCGGGCACGAACAAAAGCGTCGGTTTTACCGGGACGCTCTCGGCGGCGGGGAACTACGCGCGGCACGTCCGCATCGAGTGGCGCGTGGCGCTGCCCGGCGCGGCGATGGGCTTCGTGTTTTCCGCCCTGGGTTCGAGGACGGTCAGCCACCTCGATCCGGCGTTGCTGCGTCCGATGGTGCTGGGGATGCTCGTCGCCGTGGCGATCTATACCTTCGCGCGCAAGGATTTCGGATCGTTGCACGCGCCGAAGTTGAACCACCGCCAACAGTTCTGGATCGGTGCGTTGGCCGGAGCCGTGCTCGGCTTTTACGACGGGTTCTTCGGGCCGGGCACGGGCAGCTTTTTGATCTTCATCTTTATCGGCGTGTGCGGGTTCGACTTCCTGTCGGCCTCGGCGGCGGCCAAGGTCATCAATTCGGCGACCAACCTCGCTTCGGTGATCTACTTCGCGGCGACCGGGCACATCCTCTACCACCTCGCGGTGCCGATGGCCGCGTGCAACGTGCTGGGATCCTTCGCCGGCACGCGCCTGGCGATCCTGCGCGGCAGCCGGTTCGTGCGAATCTTGTTCCTGATTGTGGTGAGCGCCATCATCTGCAAGCTCGCCTACGACATGGCGCACCCCAGGTAGGGACGGCGCTCCGCCGCCGTCCCTGACTGTCTGGTCGAATCCATCCAAGGTAGGGATGGCTCTCCGAGCCCTTCCCTGGACCTCCGACAAAAGTCGGAAATGGTCCGCCGATGCCGCAGATTTTCGCAGATTAAAACCAGACCACGCACCGGCTTCCCTCCCGATCTTTTCCTCAATCTGCGGAAATCTGCGTTATCGGCGGACTTTTGTCGGAAATCTCCTGACTGTCCGGTCGAGCGCACCCGGCAACCGTCGCGTCCTCCCCTTGCATTCCCGGACCGCCGACGCAACTTGACCCATGCGTCCCCTCCTCCTTTGCGGCCTGCTCGCCGCCGTCACCGTTCCCCTGCACGCCGAAGAAAACCGTTGGGTCTCGCTCGACGGCCAGCCCGTTCCCCCGCCCAAATCCTACTACAAAGCCGAATGGCAATCCGAGGTCGTCGCGCCCGGCGAGCAACCTTGTCTGGAACTCTTTCCCACGTCCAGGAAACCCGCCCACGGCACGGTCATCATCGCACCCGGCGGCGGCTACGAGAACCTTTCGACGAGCAAGGAAGGCAGCAATCTCGCCGTCCCCCTCAATGAAAGCGGCTGGGATGCCGCCGTGTTGATCTACACCGTGGGCAAGAAGGAAGACAAAGACCACGTCAAACAGCAGGCGCTTGACGAAGCGGAAAAGGCGCTCGCCCTGGTACGGAAACGCGGCGGCGACCTTGGACTCTCTTCGGCGCAGGTCGGCGCGATGGGGTTTTCCGCCGGCGGCCACCTGGTGATGCGCTTGGCCCACGAGACCGCCCAGAGCGCGCCTCTGAGCTTTCTGATCGTGATGTACCCGGCCTACCTGTCGAAGGACGGCCAATTGCTGCCGGAAATCGCCCCCCCGAAAATCCCTATTTTCCTCTGCGTGGGCGACCAGGACCAATTCCTGCCGGAATCGGTCGCCCTGGATAAGTATTGCCGCGAGCACGACCTCCGGTGTGATTACCACCTTGCCCTGGATGTCGGCCACGGCTTCGGCCTGACGGAAAATCTTCCCGGAGGCGCGAAGGACTGGCCCACCAAGCTTGTTACCTTCCTGGCGTCGCTGCCTGCCCCCGAGGCAGCCAAACCTTAAACGTTGAGGGTGAAATGGCTGGCGTAACCGATGGCGGACCCGTCTTCAGCCCCGGCAGGGGCGACAGACCTCAGTCCACGGCGTCAGCCGTGGGAATCATCGCCCCACGCGGATAGCCCCGGCAGGGGCGTAAGAAAACTCGCTGTCCCGACCGATCCAGGCGCACTGCTTCCTCGCGCTCCTGCCGCGGCTAAAGAAGTAGATAATTCGCCTGGATCTCAGACCAAAGATAAACCCCGACCACCACGAAAAGGCCAATTCTTCGCTTTCACCATGACTTTTCCGTCTGCAAAAACTCCGCCGCCAGCCGCAGTGCCTCCCCCCGGTGGCTGAGCCGGTTTTTTACCTCCGGCGGCAACTCGGCGAAGGTATCCTGATAACCTTCCGGGATGAACAATGGATCGTAGCCGAAACCGCCTTCCCCCCGCGCCGCCGGGATGATCAACCCCTCCACCGCGCCGTCGAACTGGCCGACCACCTCGCCGCCCCGCGCCACGGCGATGCAACAGCGAAAACGCGCCGTGGGCAACCGCCCGGGATTTTGCTGTAAAGCGGCACGTAACTCCCGGGTCAGCTTCTGGCGGTTCGCCTCGTCGTCGGCGTCGGCTCCGGCGTAACGCGCGGAGTACACCCCCGGCTCGCCGTGGAGCGCATCCACCTCTAGCCCGGAGTCATCCGCGATAACCCAGCCGGTCGGGAAATGCCGCGAACCGGCCACCGCCTTCAGCGCGGCGTTCGCGGCGAAGGTCGTGCCGGTTTCCTCCACGTCCGGCAGATCCGGGTGGGCGAGCAGATCTTCCACGGTCCAGCCATCGCCCAGGATGGCGCGAACCTCACCGGTCTTGTGGGCGTTGCGGGTGGCGAGGAGGATGCGCCGGGGGGCGGAATTTTCGGGGTTCAAGCTCATAACATGGGAAGAGGTGCGTTTGTGGGCAAGGAAAGACGCACGTTTAAAAAGAATCTTCAGAGGAGAAAAAAAGATAACGCAGATAACGCAGGTAACGCAGGTGCATGAGACAACCACCGCGCCCGGTGCATATTGTTCCCGACATTCCTGATACTCCGTGTTATAAACCCAGCCCCCTCCGACTTCCCCCTCCCCACTTCCGCGTTCCGACTTCCCCCTTCCCACTTTGAACCCCGCCCCCCGGCGCACCTACTACTTTGTCGATATGAACGAGAAGCGAAAGCCCTATCCCTATGACCGGATCGAGCCCAAATGGCAGTCGATCTGGGCCGAAAAGGGCACCTTCCGCACGCCCAACCCCGGCGACGCGGATTTTGATCCGGCCAAGCCGAAGTTCTACGTGCTCGATATGTTCCCTTACCCGAGCGGCAGCGGCCTGCACGTCGGACACCCCGAGGGCTACACCGCGACGGACATCATCGCACGCTACCGGCGCATGAAGGGGTTCAACGTGTTGCACCCGATGGGCTGGGATGCCTTCGGCCTGCCCGCCGAGCAGCACGCGATTAAAACCGGCGAGCACCCGCGCGAGAACACCGCCAAGAACATCGCCAATTTCAAACAGCAGCTCAACCGCATCGGCTTCAACTACGATTGGAACCGCGAGGTCAACACGACCGATCCAGGCTATTTCAAATGGACGCAGTGGATCTTCCGGCTGCTGTACGAGTCGTGGTACAACCCGGAGACCCGGAAGGCTGAACCGATTTCCACCTACACCGGCGCGAATCCGGACGGTGTCCGGCTGGCGTTCGTCTCCGAAGCTCCCGTGAATTGGTGTCAGGGGCTGGGGACGGTGCTGGCGAACGAGGAAGTCGTGGACGGCAAGAGCGAGGTCGGCGGGTTTCCGGTGGAGCGTCGCCCGATGCGCCAGTGGATGCTGCGGATCACGGCGTACGCCGAGCGATTGATCGACGAGTTGCAGGGCCTGGATTGGCCCGAGGGGATCAAGCTATTGCAGAAAAACTGGATTGGCCGCAGCGAGGGCGCGCACGTCTATTTCGTGCTGGAGAATTTCGAGAACACGCCGACGAGCCTCATCGCTCTGGCGCTGGACACAGACAAGGCTGACCATCCCGAGGCCGACGCCGTGCCGGAAGGTCATCGCGTCCACCGGACGGCGGAGTTGACCGTCTTCACCACGCGTCCGGATACCTTGTTCGGGGCGACGTACATGGTGCTGTCGCCGGAGCATCCACTGGTGGACATTTTCGCGGCGGACGAACACAAGGAAGCCATTGCCAAATACCGGGCGGAAATCGGCGGGAAGTCGGACTTGGAGCGCACGGAGTTGTCCAAGGACAAGACGGGCGTTTTCATCGGCGCGTATGCGGTGAACCCGGTCAACGGCGAACGCATTCCGGTGTGGATCGCGGATTACGTCCTGATGGGTTACGGCACCGGGGCCATCATGGCCGTTCCCGCGCACGACGAGCGGGACTGGGAGTTTGCGAAGAAGTTTGAGTTGCCGATCAGGGCCGTTGTCCAGACGGCGGCGGGCGGCAACGTCGAAGAAGCCTGCGTTGCTGGTGAAGGGACGGCGATCAATTCGCACAACGCCGCTCTTTCGTTGGATGGCCTACCTACTGCCGACGCCAAGAGCAAGATCATCGACTGGCTCGAAGCGAACGGCGGCGGCGAGCGCAAAATCAACTATAAGCTGCGCGACTGGCTATTCTCGCGGCAGCGGTATTGGGGCGAGCCCTTTCCGATCATCTGGACCGACGGCAAACACTCCTCGCTGCCCGAAAGCGAACTGCCATTGCTGCCGCCCGATCTGGATGACTTCAAACCCACCGGCACGGGCGAGCCGCCCTTGGCCAAAGCGACTGATTGGGTGCGGTATTCGGAAGCCGCGACGCGCGAAACGAACACGATGCCGCAATGGGCGGGGTCGTGCTGGTACTACCTGCGCTTTTGCGACCCGCGCAACCCGGAGCATTTCGTCAGTCCGGAAGCCGAACGTTACTGGATGGATGGCGGCAAACCCGGCGGTGTGGACCTGTACGTGGGCGGCACCGAGCACGCCGTCCTGCACCTGCTCTACGCGCGCTTCTGGCACAAGGTCTTGTTCGATTATGGCTACGTTTCCACGCCCGAACCGTTCCAGCGCCTGGTCAACCAGGGGCTGATCCTCGGCGAAGACGGCCAGAAAATGTCCAAGAGCCGGGGCAATGTGGTCAACCCGGACGAGGTCATCCAGGAGTTCGGCGCGGATGCGTTGCGCCTTTACGAGATGTTCATGGGACCGTTGGAACAGGTCAAACCCTGGAGCATGGCGGGCGTGCAGGGCGTGGCGCGGTTCCTGGCGCGGGTGTGGCGGCTGATCATGGAGGAAAATCAGGAAGGCCAGTGGGTCCTGAGCGACGCCGTGCAAGACGTGGAACTGACCGGTGCCCAGCAGCGCGTCGTTCATGCCACGATCAAAAAGGTGACGGAGGATATCGAGTCGCTGTCCTTCAACACGGCCATTTCCCAGATGATGGTCTGCACGAATGAACTGACCGCCGCGACGGTGCGTCCGGTGGCGGCGTTGCGGGCGCTGTTGCAGGTCCTCAATCCGTTCGCGCCGCACCTGAGCGAGGAGTTGAACGAAACGTTGGATCGCAAATTTCCCGGTGCGGAGAGTGGATTGCTGGCGGGTCGCACATGGCCCGAATACAACCCGGCGTTCCTCGTCGAAGACGAGATCGAGATGCCCATCCAGATCAACGGAAAACTGCGCGAGCGGATCGTCGTCAAGAAGGACGCGGCCGCCGCCGAAATCGAAGCCATCGCGCTGGCCAGTCCAAAGGTGCAGGAACACCTCGCCGGAAAAACGCCGCGCAAGGTGATCGTCGTGCCGGGAAAGCTGGTCAACGTGGTCGTCTAGCGGTATCGTGCAGGCACCCCCATGAAGAACGTCCGCTTTATCCTCGGGGCTGGATCGGTGCTGGCAGCGGTATTCGTACTGGGAGGTTGCGGCAAGCCAGCCGCCCCCCCGCCGACCGTCGAGGCCAAGGCGACGCCCAGTCCGACGCCGTTGACTTCGCTGCTCGACGGAAAGGATCTCGACAGCGGCAAACTCCGCGCCAAGGCCAACAAAGCGGCAGATTCCATCGGCAAATACCTGGAAACGCAGGATCCGAAGCTGCGGGAAAAATTTCAGCAGTTGAGCAACAAGGTCGCGGGCCGTTTCGGACAGGACAAGGATCATTGGCGCGAAAAGCTGGAAGCGAAACGCCACGAACTGGAACCGCAAATCGAGAAACTCAAGGCGCAGTTGGCGAAAGAGGGCGGCCAGACCAAAGACAAGCTGCGGGAGGAACTTTCCGAATTGGAGACCAGGAACGACACCACGGAACAGAAGCTTTCCAAGCTCGAAGTCATCGGCGCGGACGCCTGGAAAAAGTTCAAGGCGCAGTTGAAGGATGACGAGGCCCGGGAGCGGACCCCACCGGTGGATTCGCCGGACCCGAGTCCGGCCCCCTCCAGGTAGGGAGGGGGTCCGAGGCCTGCCCTATCGCAGACGGCGACCCTTTTGGCGCGGCAGCCAGAAGGGCCTGCGGCCCAATGGGGACGGCCTCGGAGGCTTCCCTACCTTTACACTCAGCCTTGCTTCGGCAGCGGCGGCAGCACCCGCTTCGGGCTGCACAACCATTGCCGCACGCCGCGCCCGAACTTGCCGCTGCCGCCCGCCGCCCACGGCGAAAACGCCGGCAGCACCCACCGGTCGGCGGTCGCCACGAAAGCGGGGAGCTTGAGCGCCAGGCCCGCACCGTCGCGCAACATGCCCGCCGGATGGTGGTGACCGACGACCTCGCGCCTGCCGTCGGCTTCCGCCGGGGTCAAGCCGTCACCGTGGTGGAAGCAGAAGCGATTCGTCGTCCAGCACGGGTGCATCTCTTCCGCCGAAAATGCGCGGCGGTCGTGGTTGCCCGCAACCAGGATGACTTCGGTGTGCTCGCGCAGGGTCGCCAGCAGCCGCAAAGCCGCCGGTCGCGCCGCCCGGTCATGGACGAAATCGCCCGCGATCACGAGTTGCGCGGGCCGGTAATCCGTCAATAATTCCAGCAGGCGCGCCTCGACCGAATCCATGCCCCACAATGGGAACAGTGCGCCCGACGCCCGCTGGCTCAGTTCGTACCCGAAATGCACGTCCGCCACCGCCAGCCAGCGTTCCACGCGATGGAAGAGGGCGAGACGAGCGTCGAGGATCGTGTCGGGATCGACCAGGACGCGGGTCGGGCCGAGCGGGGGAATGGTTGGCGGGGCGGTCGTCTGCGGGTTCATCGGCCTTCACTCCGCAGTACGCCGGAGGTCAGGATTTGGGCGCGCAAACCGCCCCAGCCCTTGAGCGCCCGTTCCGCGCCGGGCCCGAACGCCTGGTCCATCCAATAGCACGGTTTGCATTCCTCGCAGCCGCGAAAGGCAACGCCCTGCAACTCGAAATCCTGTCCCTTGAGCGTGTTGAGGTCCAGGCCCGCGCAGACGACGTTGCGCCGGAAAACCGCCGGAGTTTTATCCCGCACCGCCAATTCGGCGCAGAGGTGTTCGTAAACTTCCTGCGCGAAAAACGTGATCTGCCCCTTGTAGTTATCCTTGAAGTCGAAGAATCGGTCGCCTTCGATCCCCTGCCCCGGCAGGCAACGGATTTCCGGCACTTCCAGCGTTGGATGACTTCCCACCGGCTTGCCGTGATGGCCGAAGAAATTATGGCCGGGCGAAACGTACAGGTGCAGGATTCGCAGCGGGGGCTGGAGCATCAGGAAACGTAGGGAGTCGCGGGCGTAAAGTCCAGTGCGGGGAAGGATGCGGGATGCGGGATGCGGGATGCAGAGGATGCAGAGGATGCAGAGGATGCAGGATGCAGGATGCAGGATGCAGGATGCAGGATGCAGGATGCAGGATGCGGGACGCGGGATGCGGGATAGTGCGGTTGGAGGTGAGCGAATGCTCGGCAGCCGTTTGCGTTGTTCCGGGCGATACTTTAATCTCGAACAGGTCGCTGGAATTGCGCTCGGCTTTTCAACGTCATCGATCCCCCCACGGTTTATGGAACGCAGCGTCATCCGCAGCCTGATCGTCCGGGTCGAGGATTGCCAGCCCGGCGAACCACGCGAGGATCTGCTCGCCGTCGAGGAACCGCTGGAAATCCAGCTTGGCTACGAGCGAAAGGGCTGGCGGGTCCATAAAAGCGTGTCGATCACCATGCGCACGCCCGGCTCGGACCGGGAACTCGCCGCCGGTTTTCTTTTCACCGAGGGCATCCTGACCGACGCCACCGAGATCGAGAACATCCGCGTTTCGGACGACGACGAGAACGTGGTCCGCGTGGAACTACGCGCGGGGGTGGCGGTGGATTTGCGCCGGTTGGAACGGCATTTCTACACGGCATCGAGTTGCGGCGTGTGCGGCAAGGCCTCCATCGCCGCGTTGAACCTCAACGGACGACAGCCGCGCCCCGCCCCCGGACCGGTGTTCGATGCCGCCGTCATTCACGGTCTGCCGGATGCCCTGCGCGCGACGCAGGCCGTTTTCGACCAGACTGGTGGCCTCCATGCCGCCGCGCTTTTTGATGCGGTGGGTCGTCTCGATGGTTTGCGCGAGGATGTGGGCCGTCACAACGCCGTGGATAAGGTGATCGGCGCGCAGCTTCTCGCGGGGAAGTCACTGCCGCTCAGCGAACGCGGGCTGTTCGTCAGTGGACGCGCCAGTTTCGAGCTGGTGCAAAAGGCGCTCGCCGCCGGGCTGCCGCTGCTGGCCGCCGTCGGCGCGCCGTCGAGCCTCGCGGTGGAACTGGCGCAAACCCACAGGATGACCCTGCTCGGGTTCGTGCGGAACGGGCGTTTTAACATCTACGCCGGTGAGCAACGCTTGAAGGAAGTGGGAACGCGGCACGCGGAAAGCGGAAATTCAGAGGAAAATGAATCTCACATGCCACGTCTGCACGATTCCGTTCTCTCTGTGACGGGCAAGCTTTTGACCGTCGATTTCTGATTTTTCTCAACTTCCCGGAACGCTGTGGAGGAAGGTCCTCCGGCTCGTGATACTCGCTCAGGATGACAGACTTAAAAAAATCCACAGTTCCCCATGGATAAGCACACCACCCATGCGCCTGATCCGGCCCGCGACATTGATCCGGCTCATGAGCAGAACCTCGACACCGTCGCGCAGAAACCCACGCACATCGGCACGGGCGTCAAGCAGTCCGAACCAGTCGCCGCGGCTGACCTCGTGGACGTGCCGGGGGCGGAGTCAGTCGAGGAGACGGAAGGCGCACGCATCGGCCACATTCACAAGGTGGCCGCCGGCTTGCCTGCCGTGTACCAGAGCGCGCGTTTTACGATCCGCGAGATGGGGCTGGCGCGCGGCCTCAAGACCTGGCTGGAGGTGAACAAGAAGGGAGGGTTCGATTGTCAAAGTTGCGCCTGGCCCAGCCCGGACGAGGGACGCCACATCTTCGAATTCTGCGAGAATGGCGTCAAGGCTGTGGCCGACGAGGCGACAAAGCATTCCATCGCGGGCGATTTCTTCTCCAAGTATTCCATCCGGGATTTACAAGGCAAGAGCGACCTGTGGCTCGGCCAGCAGGGAAGGCTGACCAAGCCGATGGTCAAGCGCGCGGGCGCGACGCACTACGCGGAAATCACCTGGGACGACGCCTTCCGATTGATGGCGGACGAACTCAACGCCTTGCCATCGCCGGACGCCGCCGCGTTCTACACCAGCGGGCGCACCAGCAACGAGGCCGCGTTTCTCTACCAGCTTTTCGTGCGGCAGTTCGGCACCAACAACCTGCCGGATTGCTCCAACATGTGCCACGAATCCAGTGGAGCGGCGCTCAACGAGACCATCGGCATCGGCAAGGGTTGCGTGACGCTCGACGATTTCAACCACACCGATTGCGTGTTCATCATCGGCCAGAATCCGGGCACGAACCACCCGCGCATGATGACCAGCCTGGAGCACGCCAAACGGCACGGCGCGACGATCATCTCCGCCAATCCACTGCCTGAAACCGGCCTGATGCGCGTGGTCAACCCCAACCCGCAGGAGTACAGCAATCCGCTGGCTTTTCCCGTGGACATGCTGCGTAACAAGGGCGTGGCGCTCACGGACATCTGGCTGCCCGTGCGGATCAACGGCGACCTGGCCATGCTCAAGGGGATCTTGAAAGAAATGCTGGCCGAGGAGGACAAGGCTCCCGGCACTGTGTTCGACCTCGCTTTCATCCGCGATTACACCGTGGAGTCGGAGGGGGTGATCGCCGATTTGCGCATCACCGAATGGGACGACATCCTGCGGAGCAGCGGCCTGACGCGCGAACAAATCCGCGCCGCCGCCGAGGCCATCATGCGCTCCAAGAGCATGATCGTCTGCTGGGCAATGGGCCTGACGCAACAGAAGAACGCGGTCGCCACCATCCAGTACGCGATGAACCTGATGTTGTTCGGCGGACACATCGGACGGCTCGGCGCGGGACCCTGCCCGGTGCGGGGTCACTCGAACGTGCAGGGCGACCGGACGATGGGCATCTGGGAGCGGATGAACGACGGGTTCATGGACAAGCTCGGCAAGGTGTTTGCGTTCGAGCCGCCGAAACCGCACGGTGTCGATGCGGTCGAGTGCGTCAAGGGGATGCACCGGGGCGAAATCCGGTTTTTCCTCGGGATGGGCGGCAATTTCCTGAGCGCGATGTCGGATACCAACTACACGGCGGCGGCGCTGCAAAAATGCCGTCTGACCGCGCACGCCTCGATCAAGCTCAACCGCGCGCACCTCATCACGGGCGAGATCGCGCTGATCCTGCCGTGTTTGGGTCGCTCCGAAAAGGATTACCAGAAGAGCGGCCTCCAGTTCGTGACGGTGGAGGATTCGATGGGCATCGTCAATTCCTCGCGCGGCAGCCTGGAGCCGCACAATCGTCATCAGAAGAGTGAGGTGGCGGTCGTTTGCGGGCTGGCCCGCGCGACGCTCGGCAGCCGCACCAAGACCGATTGGCAGGCGTTCGAGGACGATTACGACCTGATCCGCGATGGGATCGAAGCGGTCATCCCCGGGTTTGAGAATTTCAACGAGCGCATCCGCCGCAACGTTTTCTATTTGCCCAACGACGCGCGCGACCACCGTAAGTTCAACAACGGCATCGGCAAGGCGAAGTTCATCACCGCACCCATCGACCATCCGAAATTGGAGCAGGGACAGTACGTGATGATGAGCATCCGAAGCCACGATCAATTCAACACGCATATCTACGGGTTGGACGACCGCTACCGCGGCATCTACAACGGTCGCCGGGTGATCTTCATGCATCCCGACGACGTGAGGGGGGCTGGTTTGCAGCAGGGCCAGCTCGTGGATCTCACCAGCCATTACGAGGGCGAGAAGCGGCAGGCGCGGCACTTTATGGTGACGCCCTACGACATTCCGCGCGGCTGCGCGGCGACGTACTATCCGGAGACCAACGTCCTGGTGCCGATCAACAGCACGGCGGATCGTTCCAACACGCCGACTTCTAAATTCATTGTTATCACGGTCGCGCCGTCGCCCGACGCCGATAAAGCAGTGAACCGGATCATCAGCGGCGCGCGGGAGAACACCACCCATGAACCGGCTGCCCTGACGGCGAAATAGCCGTCGGCTCCTCATTGCATGTCGCTTTTTCCACCCGAGATTTTCACCTCCCAGTCTCCCCAATTCAGTTCCCCTTAGAACCTGCCCCCCATGTCGTTTTTGGATCGTGAGTCCATCGTGGCCAAACCCGGCTACTCCCGCTGGATGTTTCCACCCGCTGCCATTGCCGTACAAATGTGTATCGGCCAGGTTTACTCGTTCAGCGTCTTCAGCAAGCCGCTGACGCAACTGATCGGCAAAACAGAATCCATCAAAGGGCAGGATTGGACCATTCCACAGGTGGGCTGGATTTATTCCCTGGCGCTCATCCTGCTCGGATTGTCCGCCGCCATTTTCGGAAAATGGGTCGAACGCAGCGGGCCGCGCAAGACGATGGTTGCCAGCGCGCTCTGTTTTTGCGGCGGATTATGGATCTCGGCAATCGGCGTGGCGTACCACCAGCTATGGCTGCTCTACCTTGGCTACGGACTGGTCGGCGGCATCGGGCTGGGCCTCGGCTACATTGCGCCCGTGTCCACGCTGATCAAGTGGTTCCCCGACCGCCCCGGCATGGCGACCGGGTTTGCGATCATGGGATTCGGCAGCGGCGCGTTGATCGGCGGACCGCTGGCCAACCTATTGATGAGCCACTTCAAGCACGGCGGCTCGGCGGGAGTGGGCGAGGCGCTGCTGTGCATGGGGGCGATTTATATCGTGCTCATGCTGTTCGGGGCGCTGATTGCCCGGGTACCCGCCCCGGACTGGAAACCGGAAGGCTGGACCCCGCCTGCCACGAGCACCAACACCATGATCACCAGCGGCAGCGTGTCCGCCGACCAAGCAATCAAGACGCCGCAATTCTGGCTGCTGTGGCTCGTGTTGTGCATGAATGTATCGGCGGGGATCGGCATTCTCGGTCAGGCATCGTTGATGACGCAGGACATGTTCGGAGTCACCGCGGCGGTGGGCACCGGGTTCGTCGGGTTGTTATCGATCTTCAACATGGGTGGGCGATTCCTCTGGTCGTCCACGTCCGATCTTACGGGCCGCAAGGGCGTTTACCTGATCTACTTCCTGCTCGGAATCGGGCTGTATCTGACGATCCCGTACGCGCAACGCACGGGCAGCCAGGTTCTTTTCGTGGCGGTGTGCTGCGTCATCATCTCGATGTACGGGGGCGGTTTTGCGACGATTCCAGCGTATCTGCGCGACATGTTCGGCACCTATCAGGTGGGCGCGATTCACGGGCGGCTGATCACGGCCTGGTCGCTGGCAGCGGTCATCGGGCCACAGACGCTGAACAATATTTCCGTTTACAACAAGGAGCATGGCGTGCCGAAAGCCGAGGCGTACAACTCGGTGATGTACATCTGCGTCGGCCTATTGCTGGTTGGCTGCCTTGCAAATCTGCTGGTCCGGCCCGTGAACCCGAAGCACTACGTTGCCGATCCGGCCAAAGGTTGAACGGCACGAGTTTAGAGCAAACCCCCTGACAAATTTCCTTTATGAACCCCCGCATCCTTCTCTACTGGCTGGTTATCAGTCTGCCCCTTTGCTGGGGTGTCGCCCAATCCATCAATTCGGCGCTGCCTCTCTTTGGAATGAAGTCGGTGTACATCCCCGGTTTCACCGTCCCACCCCCGGCTCCGGCGAAACCTGCGGCGGCACCCACTGGTAAGGCAGAGCCGGTGCCAGCCAACCCCGTCCCGGCCCCTGCGCCGACCGCGACCCCGTAATGTCCGGCGTGAGGAGTGGCGTTATCCGGCATCCTCCGGCGTATTCCAATTGGAAAACAATTCGCGCTCATCCGGGTTCCTCAGAATCCAGTCTTGCACCTGATCGGCAGCCACACTTTCGAGCACAAACCCTTGCAGTGAATAGTCAGCCCCGGCCAGCCTATCCCTAGCCCGGGTCAAGCACTCTAGCGGATAGACCGCCGCGAGCGGTTCGTAGAAGCAGCGGGTGCTTTCATCGATGCGTGGCACGACGCCGCAGCCCGCACGGCTGGCCCGGATCAGTTGCCACAAGAATGCCGTTGTCATCTTGGGCAGATCGATGGCCAACACCAGAAGGAGTGGCGATGTCATCGCTGTGAGCGCCGCCGTGATGCCGCCCAGTGGACCCCGGCCGGGAAACTCGTCCGCGAGGAGCGGAACATCGGCCGGAAACCCTTCCCGCCGGGGACCGGAAATGAACAACTCCGCCGGGGCCAGTTCGCGCAGGATGCCGAGTTGCCGCTCCCAGAGACGCTGTCCATCCGGCAGCAGCAGGGTGGCCTTGTCACGGCCCATGCGTCGGCTCTGTCCACCGGCCAACAGCACGGCGGCAAAGGGCGTCATGCCTGCGCCGGTTTGGTCGTGGCAGCACCCGGAGAGTCTGTCCGGCGGGGCCGCATCCCCGGCAACTGGTAGCGGCGCGTCACGAGTGAATAGGCGATGAACGCGCCGCCGATCAGGATCAAAAAGAGCGAGAGAAATTGCCCGCGCGTCAGGCCCCAGGTAAACGCAATGCCGATATCCGGTTCGCGGAACTGTTCGCCCACGATGCGCAACACCGCGTAGGCCACCATGAATACCCCCGTTAGCATCCCCACCGGCGCGCGCATCCGGGTGCGGATGATCCACAAAATCGTAAACAGCACCACCCCTTCCAATCCGGCCTCGTAAAGTTGCGAGGGATGCCGCAGGGGCAGGATTTGCTCCAGCCGCGCCAGGGCTGCCGGATCGTGTGCATACCCTCCGTCCACCAACCGACCCGCCGTTTCGGCATCGAGGCCGGGCGGCAATTCTCCGCCCGCGAGTTCCTTGGGAAAACGCATCGCCCACGGCGGCGGATTCAACGTGGCGACGACCCTGCCCCATAACTCGCCGTTGACGAAATTCGCCAGTCGACCGAAGAGCAAACCAATCGGCGCGACGACGACCAGATTATCGCCCACGCCCGGCCAACTGAGCCGTTGCCACCGGGCATAGACCCAGGTGAAAATCACGAGCCCCATGATGCCGCCGTGGCTGGCCATCCCGCCCTCCCAGAGTTTGAACGCCGTCACCGGATGCGCCCGCACGCCGTCCCATCCGTAGAACAAAATCCAGCCCAGCCGCCCGCCGAGCATCACGCCGAAGATCGCGGCCAACGTGATGAAATCCAACACCTTCTCCGGCGGCAATTCGCCGTATCCTCGCTTCGCCAGCCAGTGGTACAGCAAGTATCCCACGACAAAGGCCATCACGTAAGCAAAGCCGTACCAGTGCAACCCGAAGTTGCCGTAGAAACGCACGATGTACGAACTCAGTTGGTGCGTGTAATACGCGAGCGGCAGGGTCGGCGATGCCGGAAGGAGGGCGAAGAGCATGAGGACGTTTTGACGGTCGAACACTGAAAGGGGCACTTCTCCCCGTGGCAAGCAAATTCGCGCCGGGGTCGCGGTGCTCACTTTGATTCTTGAGCTTCAAACCTTCTTTAAAGCGCGGTTCTTGAATCTTGAACCTTGTTCCCGCCCGTGTCTTGATGGTGGCGTGCCCGTTCCCGCCTCCGCCAGCCCTGCGCCTACCCCGACGACGATCCGCCGCGCCTTGACGACATGGGAGTGGCGGTTGCTCGCGCTGCTGCTGGCGTTGTTCTTCCTGCGATCATTTCCGTGGAGGCTCGACGAATACGATCAGGCGAAACAAGCCTTCACCTCGCTGGAAATGGTCAAGGCAGGCCAATGGTGGTTCCAGCACACGCCCGGTTGCCGGAGCGTGGCCACCAAGCCACCGCTGATCGGCTGGATTTCGGCGGCTCTTTATGGGCTGACCGGCAGTTGGGAATGGGCGTGGCGGCTGCCGTCGCTACTGGGAGCGGGCGCGCTGATCGTGCTGCTCTGGCGTGAGGGCGAACGCCTGCTGCCCGGTTTCGGCGGGACGCTGGCGGCGGGCGCTTTCGGTTTTAATCTGCTGACGCCCCGGCTCGCACTGCTCGTCCGCACGGACATGCCGCTTTGTTTGTGGATCACGCTCCTGGGGCTGATTGTCACCCATCACGTCCGCGACGGCGGACGCCGTTGGACGCCGCGCGCCCGCTGGGCGGTGTTCGCGCTGCTGCTGGCCGCGATGATGACCAAGGGCCCCATCGCCTACGCATTTCTGTTGCCCGGCATGATCGTGTGGTCGTTCGTCGTGGGTCGGCGCGGTGGACGCTGGCAGGACGCCTGGGGTGGCTGGTGGCACTGGACGCTGCCGATGCTCCCGTTTTGCGTCTGGCTGGAGCGCGGCATGGTAACGATGCCTGATTTCTACCAAACGGTCGTCGTCCGCGAGTTCCTGGGCCGGTTCACGGCAGGCGAGGCGGCGGTCCATCACACGGGGCCGGTCTGGTCATACTTTCTCGGGTTGCTCGGGCGCTGGGCACCCTGGAGCGTCCTGCTGTTGGCGGTGCGCTTCCGCGCCCGGCGGGTCTGGTGGTCGCTCTGCCGCGACAACGAGACCCTTTGGCTGATTTGCTGGGCTGCCGGTGGATTGGTCCTCATGTCGCTGATTCCCTCCAAGCGGATCGACCGAATTTATCCCGTCCTGCCGCCGCTGTGTCTCGTGCTCACGGTGTTGATCTCCCGTGCGCGGCGTGCGCCCGGGTTACCGCAAGGCACGCTTCCCTCGCCTTGGCCGCTTGACTGGGCGAAACTGGCCTTGGTCCTTGCCGTTTGCATTCCCTTTGTCGATGTCGTGAAAGGCATCGGTGAGGTTTATATGCAGCGCGAAGACGCCCCTGCCCGCTTCGGCGCTCAGGTGCGCGAAAGGACCGCAGGCAAACAGGTTGAACTCGTCATCGGACAAAAAGAGGTGGCCGGCGATGAAGCGATGATCGTGTATCTGCGCCGCATCCGGTTCTTCCAACCTGGGGAGGCCGACAAGCTGGCGCGCGAAGGCAAGCTAGACGCCGTCGTCATCAATACCCACAGCCTGGATTACGCGCGCGGCTTGCTCGGCGCGTTTGATCCATCCAACCCGCGCCTGATCTCCGACGACAAGACATCCCCCTGCCTGTTGCTCGCTCAACCCACGATCCTTCCGGCCTCCGCGGTTCCGGTCGCCTCGCCGACGCGGGCTCCGGCTACTCATCAAAAGGCCCGTCCACCCTCGACCAAGATTCCATAAACCCTGTCGCGTCTCTCCTTCCCCTTCTCCACGTTTCTGCATACGGACCTCATAAATCTCCTCACACCTTCCGCTTTCATTCTTCACCCTTTCGTCCCCTGAAGCACTTTCCGCAAGAACGGCGCGATCCGGCTAACCTTGTGACGCGACACCTGCTCGGGCGTGCCGGTGGCCACGAGTTTGCCGCCCATATCACCCGCTTCCGGGCCGATGTCCACGACATAATCCGCCTCGGCGATGACGCTCAGATGATGCTCGATGACGACCACCGTGTTTCCCTCGTCCACCAACCGGTGCAGCACCTTGAGCAACTGTTCCACGTCCGCCATGTGCAGGCCCACGGTCGGCTCCTCCAACAGATACAGCGTCGATTTCGTCGCGCGCATTTTCCGCAGTTTCGCGTGCTGCGCGTTGCCGACGCCACGCGTTAACTCCGTGACCAGCTTCATGCGTTGGGCCTCGCCGCCGCTTAATGTCGGGCTGGGCTGACCCAGTTTTAGGTAACCCAATCCCGTCTGCGTCAGGAGTGATAATGGACGGTGGATCTTGCTCACCGCCGCGAAAAATTCCGCCGCCTGTTCGATGGTCAGGTTGAGCACCTGCCCGATGCTCTTGTCGTTGTAGAGCACTTCCAGGGTCTGGGCATTGTACCGCAGTCCGCCGCAATCTTCGCAAGGCACGTAGCTCGTCGGCAGGAAACTCATCTCGTGCTTGATGACGCCCTGACCCATGCAGCTTTCGCAACGCCCGCCCTCGTTGTTGAACGAAAACCGGCTGGAGCTATAGCCCCGGATGCGCGCGAGCGGCAACTGCGCGAACAACGCGCGAATCTCGTCCAGCACCCCCACGTAGGTCGCCGGGGTCGAGCGCGAGGTTTTGCCGATGGGCGATTGGTCCACCTCGTACACCGCCTCCAAATGCTCGACGCCGGTAAACGCCTTCCAGTCCTGCGCTTTCTTTTTCGCCCCCTTCGCCTCCTCCTTGGCACGCTTGCTGGGTTTGACCTTGGCGAGCGCCAGTTGTGCGGCGGGCAGCAGCACGCTGCGCATCAGGGTGCTCTTGCCGGAACCGCTGATCCCCGTGATGACCGTCAATCGGCCCACCGGAAAGCGCACGTTCACGTCCTGCAAATTGTTCGCCGTCGCTCCTTCCAAACCGAGCCACCCCCCGGTCGTTTTCTTCCCCTCGACGACCCGCCGCGAGCCGTTCATCGGATGTTTGATCGGTGTCTCCAGACACCGGCCCGTCACCGACATCGGATTCGCCATGATCTCCGGCAATGTCCCTTGCGCGACGACCTCGCCGCCGTGCACTCCCGGCCCGGGTCCGAGGTCCACGATATAGTCCGCGCGCCGCATCGTCTCGTCGTCGTGCTCCACGATGATCAACGAGTTCCCCTTGCTGCGCAGCGCCTCCAACGTATCCAGCAACCGGTCGTTGTCACGCGGATGCAACCCGATGGTGGGCTCGTCCAGCACATACAACACGCCGCGCAGATTAGACCCCAATTGCGCCGAAAGCCGGATGCGCTGCGTTTCGCCGCCGCTCAGCGTCTTGGCCGAACGATCCAGCGCGAGGTAGTCCAGCCCCACCTCCTCCATGAACGTCAGGCGCTGCCGGATTTCGTCGAGAATATCCTGCGCAATCGTCGCCTGCGTTCCTTTGAACTTGAACTTGTTGGCCGCCGCCAACGCTTTGGAAACCGACATCGCCGCCAACGCATCAATACTCAAATCGCGCACCCGCACCGCGCGCGCCGTCGGGTTGAGCCGCCCGCCGTGGCAGTCAGGACACATTCGGGTATCTTCGTCATCCAGCCACGCCGTCGCCCGTTCCACGGCCAATTCCTGTTCCGCGGCCGACGCGCTGTCGTCTTCTTTGACGAGGCTCCCCTTCCACACCACGCCGAACCCCCGGCACTCCGGGCACCACCCGTGCGGCGAATTGTACGAGAACAGGCGCGGGTCCAATTCTTCAAATGCCGTCCCACATTCGGGACAGCTCATCTCCGTGCTCAGCACGACGGATTTTCCCTTCGCATCCACGAACCGCGCCGTCCCTTTCCCGATCTCCAGCGCGCGCTTCACGATGTCGCGCGGATCATCGGTCGTGGCGGCGTTTTTCAGCGCCCGCCCTTTGGCCTTTTCCGGCGTCTTCGCCACGGGTTTCTTTTTTACCCCGCCGACCTCGCCCACCACCACGTCAATGGTGTGTTCGCGGAACCGTTCCAGCCGCTCGAACCCGAACGCCGAGACGAACTTCCCGTCCACCAGCAATTCCTCGAACCCATGTTTGACCGCCCACGCGGCGACTTCCGTATGGAACCCCTTGCGCGCCTTGATAAGCGGCGCCAGCACGCGCACTCGACCCTTTTTCGCGGCGTCCTCCACCTGTTTGACGATGGCCGCCTGGCTCTGCTTCTCCACCGGGACGTTGCAATGCGGACAATACTGGGTCCCAAGCTTGGCATAGAGCAGCCGCAGGAAATGGTAAACCTCCGTCACGGTGGCCACGGTCGATTTTCCGCCGCCGCGCGTCACGCGTTGCTCGATGGCCACGCTCGGCGGCAGCCCTTCGATCAAGTCCACATCCGGCTTCTCCAACTGCTCCACGAACTGCCGCGCATACGGCGACATGCTGTCCAGAAACCGCCGCTGTCCCTCCGCAAACAAAATGTCGAACGCCAGGGTCGATTTCCCCGAACCGCTCAACCCCGTGACGATCACCATCTGGCCACGCGGCAGATCCAGTGAAAGATTCTTCAAATTGTGCTCGCGCGCCCCGCGCACCCGGATCGACGGCGCGACCTTTACCTTCCCGTTGCGATGACCGTTTCGCCCTTCCCGCGTCGGCATCTCCGTCGAATGAATTTCGGAGTCCTGACGATAACCGTCGCCGTACAGATTTGCCGCTTCTTCAACCGCCACGCCGTCCAGCGCGATGACTTTTTCGTCCCGTCCGCCTCGCAGCAGCGGGCGCAGGTAATGCCCGGTATGCGACGCGTCCACCTTGGCCACCTCCTCCGGTGTGCCCACCGCGACGACCAACCCACCGCCCGTACCCGCTTCCGGGCCAATGTCCACGAGATAATCGGCGCACTTGATCACTTCCAAATTGTGTTCGATCACCAGCAGGCTGTCGCCCTGCTCCACCAACCGTTGGAACACGCGCACCAGCAGCGCCACATCGTCAAAGTGCAGCCCGGTCGTGGGTTCGTCGAAGATTAACAACGCCCCTTTTTCTCCGGGGTTTTTCTCCCGCTCGACCAGATGCCCGACGAGCTTCAACCGTTGCGCCTCGCCGCCCGAAAGCGTGTTGAGCGGCTGACCCAGCCGCACATAACCTAAACCGACATCGCACAAAATCTTCAACGCGGCCAGCGGCACCTTCAGGTTGTTCGGAAGCCCCTTCAGCCCGTGCCGCGACTCCAGGAACGTCACCGAATCGTCCACGGTCATTTCGAGGACCTCGTGGATGTTCTTGCCGTGGTAACGCACTTTCAAGACGTGTGGCTGGAACCGCTTGCCCTCACACTCCGAGCAACGCACGTACAGGTCGCTCAGGAACTGCATCTCGATTTTCTCGAACCCGATGCCTCCGCAACGTTCGCAGCGCCCGTCGCCCGTGTTGAACGAGAATGAACCCGCCGACAATCCCGCCGCGCGCGCCTCGTCGCACGTGGCGAACAGCTCGCGCACGGCATCGAACACACCCAGATACACGACCGGGCTGGATCGCGGCGTCTTGGCCAGCGGCGTCTGGTCCACCATGACGACCGTGCCGACGTGGTGTCCGCCGGTGATCTCGTCGCAACGACCTGCGGCCTCGTCGCTGCTGCCCCCGCGCTGCCGCAATAAATTTTGATAGACGACATCGTGAATCAGCGTGCTCTTGCCCGAACCACTGACCCCCGTGATGCACGCGAACACGCCCAGCGGCAGATCCACGTCCACCTTCTGCAAGTTGTGCTCGCGGGCGCCGCGCACCTTCAGCCATTTCTCCACGCTCCGCCGCCGCGCGGGCAGCGGGATACGCTTGCGTCCGGTGAGGTAATCCGCCGTCAGCGAATCGGCGCAACTGCCCAGCCGGTTCAGTGGTCCCGAGAATACCAGTTCGCCGCCGCCTTCTCCGCGCCCGGGTCCGATGTCGATGAGATTATCCGCCGCGCGAATGATCGCTTCCTCGTGCTCCACGACGAGCAGTGTGTTTCCCTTGTCGCGCAGATCCTCCATCACGCGGATCAACCGTCCCACGTCGCGCGGGTGCAGCCCCACGCTCGGCTCGTCCAGCACGAACAGCGTGTTCACCAGCGACGCCCCCAGGCAGGTCGTCAGGTTCACCCGTTCGATCTCCCCGCCCGACAGCGTCCGCGTCGCCCGATCCAGGTTCAGATAGCCCAACCCCACCGCGAGCAAGTATCGCAGCCGCGTCACGATTTCCTTGTGCAGCATCTCCGCGCTGGAATCGTTCGCCGGCATCACCAGTGACGCCATCACCGGTTCCATCTCGGTCACGGGCAACTGCGCCAATTCCGGCAGGTTAAAACCCGGCAGCAGCGAATATCGCTTGGTGGCCGGGGTCCATTCCGCGCCCGGCACCAGCCGGTAATTCAGCGTCGCCGGTTGGAACCGCCCGCCGTCGCAGTCGGGGCAGGTCGTGTAAGCACGGTAGCGGCTCAGCAGCACGCGCACATGCATCTTGTACGTCTTGGTTTCCAGCCAGTCGAAGTACCCCTTCACGCCGTACCACCCGCCGCTCTGCCAAAGTTCCTCGTTGTCCGAGCGGCCCCCGCCCTCGCCTTGAATCACAAACTTCTGGTCCGCCTTGGGCAGGTCCTCGAACGGTTTGTGGATGTCCACTTCCTGTCGGGCGCACGCCCGCAATAAATCCCGCTGGCAATCCGCTGATTGCCCGCTCTGGAACGGCTTCACCACGCCCCGCGCGATGGACAGCCGCCGATCCGGCAGCGCCCGGTCGAGGTCGATGCCGACCGTTCGCCCGAAACCCCGGCACTTCGGGCACGCCCCCACCGGATTATTGAACGAGAACAGCCCCGGCGTCGGGGGCTTGATGTCGAGGTCGCATTTTGGGCAGTGCCAGCCCGTGGAAAAACATTCTTCCTGCCCGTTACTTGGGTCAATGAACCGGATGCGCCCCTTGCCGAACCGCAACGCCGTTTCGATGGACTCCGTCAGCCGCGAGCGCGTTTCCGGCCCCACCGTCGCCCGGTCCTGGATGACGTGGACCCGCAGCGGCAGTTTCTTCAAGCTCTCGGGCGGCTCGTCCGTCCGCAGCACCTCGCCGCCCACCCACACGCGCAAATAACCTTGCGCTTGCAGGAACGCGAAAAACTCCGCCGGGTCCGCGCCCACCGGCGCGGGCACCGCAAACGTCACGAGCAGCGCGACCCCGGCCTTCCGCGCCAGAATTTGCTCGGCGATCCCGCGCGGCGAATCCGGCTTGATCGGCCCGTGGCACGACGGGCAAAACGCCTGGCAAACCCGTGGCATCAGCAGCTTCAGGTAGTCATTGACCTCCGTGATCGTCCCGACCGTCGAACGCGTGCTCTTGACCTGGTTGGATTGCTCGATGGCGATGGCCGGCGGAATCCCGGTGATGCGGTCCACCTTGGGCTTATCCATCCGGTCCAGGAACTGCCGCGTGTACGGCGAAAACGTCTCGACGTAGCGCCGTTGTCCCTCGGCGTAGATCGTGTCGAACGCGAGCGAACTCTTGCCGCTGCCACTCGGCCCCGTGATGACGTTGAGCTGCCCCAGGGGCAGGTCCAAATCAATTCCTTTGAGATTGTTCTGGCGTGCGCCGCGAATCTCCACCACCTCGCACGGCGGCTCGGTTTCCGGGGTGGGAGAAACTTCGGTTCGTGAGTCCTTTTTGGAGCGGGCAATCGACACCCGCCAACTTATCTTGGATCACGAAAAAAGGAAAGGTGCGACGCACTTTTTCTTGATGCCGAAATCTCCGATTCGACACGTTGGGAGTGTCCGCGTGCGGCCAGACAAAACCCGCGGCAATCCTTTGCAATTCGTCCGCCCACAAATCCTTACAAAAAACAAGAAGCCCACCAGCGCATTGCCCGCCAGTTGGCAGGTGTGCGGTGATGGGCCTTGGAAACCCGGAAGCGAACTCCCGGACTTTACCCCGTACCGACGAGATCAGTTGTTGCCGTGGGCGGCAGCTTTCTTCGTGGCGGCCACGCCGGTTGCGCGGCCGTTCACTTTCGCCGCACCCTTCTTCGCGGTTCCGTTGCTCTTCTTCATCGCGTCGGAAAGGTCGAGCACATCGCGGCGCATGATCTTGCCGCTCTTGAACTTCACGGTCGCACGCGGCGGAATGGCAAAATTGCTGCCTGGGATGTTCGGGTTGCGGCCGACGCGCGCCTTGCTCAAACGGACCTGGAACACCCCGAAATTACGGAGTTCCACGTCCTGGCCTTTGGCAAGGGCTGAGGTGATGTGATCAAGGGTTTTCTGGATGACCTCGAACACTTCGTGTTGGACCAGGCCAGTCTCGTTGCTGATTTTCACAACGAGGTCTCGTTTTGTTAGGTTGGGCATAATGGGAAATGGTGGTGCTTTGTGTTTGGGCTTGCCGATGGAACCGGCTGACAAAGTGATTTTTGGTTGGGTCAAACAACACACCAACGGAAATTCCAGGCCTCGAACTTTCCGGTGGAGGATCACGATATTCGCGCCAGGTAGGCGCGAACTTTTCTATTCAGACGAACCCCATCACTTTATGTTCAAATTACCACACGTTGAACACTTCGCTTGGAAAAGTGCGTTCGGACGCAAGATTTGTCCGTGCTGGGGGAGATGCCCGATAACGGTAGTCCGTCTGCCCCGGGCATTTGGACGCCTGCGCTTTGCGCCAAGGCAGGCGTTACAGGGAGGGCAACGGCTCGTCCGCCGGGCCGAACTCGTCGGGCGCGATTTCCCGGGATGTGCGGAAGTGCGTTTTCGCCAGGGAGCGCAGGATGGCACCCCCGTTTTTCGCCACCAGGGCGCGGGCGACGGCCTTGACTTGCGCGGACGCTCCGCGCGGCAGGACCGTGCCGTGCGCCCGCCCGGCGGCGGCCAGCCAATCGATGAATTTCTCGCGCGCGAGGATGGAAGCCGCCGCTACGGCGGGGTCGCTCTCGGCCTTGGTGCGCTGGTCGATCCGGATGCGGCGGCCTTTCTCTAGAAGCTGGCGCTGGATGATATTCGGGTTGGCGAACTGGTCGCTGAGCGAGCGCGGGCAGTCGGGCCGTTGTTCGAGGAGGTTTTCGATCACGCGCGCGTGGCCCCAGCCCAGCAAGTTATTGACGTTGCGCATCTTCTGTTGGAGCACGTTGTAACGCTCCGGCCCGATGCTCACGACGCTGTGCGCCACCCCCGGCATGGTCTTGATGATCCCCGCCAGGGAGCGGATTTTCGCGTCGCTGGTGATCCGCTTGCTGTCCTGCACCCCGGCGTCGATCAGCGCACGGGCGATTTCCCGGTCCACGTACACCCCGGCGACGACCAGCGGACCGAAGAAATCGCCCTTGCCGCTTTCGTCGATGCCGAAGTGCGGCGTGAACTTCTCGGGGGAGAGTTCCTCCTCGTAGCCGAGCGTCGCCGCGCCGAGGATTTCCGGCTCCAGTGTGAACGTCACAAAGTCCTCCGTTTCCTTGCCTTGGACGAGGACCTTGGGACCTTTCTCGTACACGGCGACGTTGAGCTTGCCCTTTTGCGCGGCGTAGAGCGTGTAGGGCTTTTCCTGGAAGTCGAAACCCATCTCTTGCAGCCGGGTGCGGAGTTTGTCCGCTTGTGCGGAGGTCAGCGGAGAGGTAAAGGAGTGCAGAGGTGGCATCAGCAAGAAAAACGGGGTCGCGTTTACGCCTCAAGCTTCCCCAAAACCGCCTGGCCTTCCAGTCGGCGCTGACGGATTGGTTTGCCCACCACGGGCGCGACCTGCCCTGGCGGCACACGCGCGACCCTTACGCCGTGATGGTCAGCGAGTTCATGCTGCAACAGACGCAGGTGGTCACGGTGCTGGATTATTACCGCCGCTGGCTGGAGCGTTTCCCCACCGTCCGCACCCTGGCCGACGCCCCGCTGGAGGACGTGTTGCGGCTGTGGGAGGGCCTTGGTTACTACGCCCGTGCGAGGAACTTACACCGCGCCGCGCAGGTCATCCGCGACGGGCACGGCGGCGAATTTCCGCGGGACCTGGCGGCCATCGCCGCGCTGCCGGGCGTGGGCCGCTACACGGCGGGCGCGATCTACTCGTTCTCCTACGACCTGCCCGCGCCCATCGTGGACGCCAACGTGGCGCGGGTCATCGCGCGCCTCATCCACCTGCGTATCCCCATCGACACCGCCCCCGGCCAGCGCGCCCTGTGGGCGGCGGCGGAGGAGTTTCTGCCCCCGGAGAACGCCCGCCTCTACAACTCCGCGCTGATGGAACTGGGGGCCATCGTGTGCCGGGTCCGCGCGCCGCAATGCCTGATCTGCCCGGTACTTAGCTATTGCGCCGCCGCGCCGCACGACCCCGAATTACTGCCCATCAAGAAGGCGCGCAAGGCGACCATCCCGCTGACGGAAGACTGCGCCTGGACCGTCCACGCCGGGCGGCTGCTGCTGCAACAGGGCGTCGGGTCGCGCTGGAAAGGGTTGTGGAAACTGCCGCCGCTAACCGATGCCGCCATTGCCGCCAATAGCGAGCCCATGATGCACCTCACGTACCCGTTCACCCATTATCAGGTGACGCTCCGGGTATATGCCGAGGACCCGCCGCTGGTGCCCGGATCGAACCAGGCCTGGTGCCCTTTGGACGGCCTGGAAGCCGTGGCGATGGCGGCTCCGCACCGGCGCGCGGTTCGGCAACTGACGCAGGCCCGTTTTTGATGAATTTCTACCACGAAATAAGGCCGAAATTAATGGGTATTAATTCGCCAAAGAAGTCGCAGGTGTCGCACCTGTCGCAGGCGTCGCGAAAGACACACGCGACGCCCGAAACGCGGGCAAAAGAGACAAATCGGCGAAAGGATGGCAGAATGCGGTCGCGCCAAAGCCCCGCGCTGTTCTGCCCAACCATCCGATTTCGACCGCAGCACGCTTGACTCCTCCCATGCAAACGCTTCCCGACGCGCACGGCTACTTTGGCCCCTACGGCGGCATGTTCGTGCCCGAAACCTTGATGACGCCCCTGCGCGACCTCGCCGACGAGTACGAGCGCGCCAAACGCGACCCCCAGTTCCAGGCCGACCTCGCCAACCTGCTGGGCGACTTTGCCGGTCGCCCGACCCCGCTTTACTTCGCCGAACGACTCACCGCGAAACTCGGCGGCGCGAAGATTTACCTCAAGCGCGAGGACCTGCTGCACACCGGCGCGCACAAGATCAACAACGCGCTCGGCCAGATCCTGCTGGCGCAACGCATGGGCAAAAAACGGATCATCGCCGAGACGGGGGCGGGGCAGCACGGCGTCGCCACGGCGACGGCGGCGGCGCGGTTCGGCTGCGAGTGCGTTGTGTACATGGGCAAGGTCGATATGGAGCGGCAGGCGCTCAACGTCGCACGGATGCGGTTCCTGGGGGCGACCGTCGTGCCCGTCACCGCCGGAGCCGCCACGTTAAAGGAGGCCATCAACGAGGCCATGCGCGACTGGGTGACCAACGTACGCACCACCTTCTATATATTAGGGAGCGCGCTCGGGTCACATCCGTACCCGATGATGGTGCGCGATTTTCATCGCGTCATCGGCGACGAGGCGCGGCGGCAGATGCTGGCCCGCGAGGGCCGGTTGCCGCATCTGTTGATTGCGTGCGTCGGCGGCGGCAGCAACGCCATCGGGTTGTTTTATCCGTTCCTGGATGACGAGGCCGTGCGCATGGTCGGCGTGGAGGCCGGGGGCGAGGGCGTCGGCGTGGGGCAGAAACACGCCGCGCGTTTCCAGGGCGGGCGGCTGGGCGTGCTGCAAGGGACGAAGACCTTCCTGCTGGCGGACGAAGACGGGCAGATTCAACTCACCCATTCCATTTCCGCCGGTCTGGACTACGCGGCGGTGGGACCGGAGCATAGCCTCCTGCGCGACCAGGGCCGGGCCGATTACGTGCACGCCACCGACGACGAGGCGCTGTCCGCGTTCCATCTGCTCTCCGAAACCGAGGGCATCATCCCCGCGCTGGAGACCGCCCACGCCATCGCCTACGCCGTCCGCGTCGCGCCCACGATGCGCCCGGAGGAAATCATCCTCGTCAACCTGTCCGGGCGCGGCGACAAGGACGTGCAGCAGGTCGCCGACCGGGAAGACATGCTGGAAAGCGTGGCCACTCCGAAGATATGAGCAACCACGCGCCGTTCTTCCGCCACCTGAAGGCCTGGACGCCGTATGTCCTCCTGATTGCCGCGCCGAGTTTCGGCGCGGCGTATCTGGTAGAGTTCAACCGGCCGCAATCCATCGTCGGGATGGTGGGCGGCATCGCGGTCTTCCTCGTGCTATTCGCCGCGGTCTGGAGCAGCGCGTGGTTTCGCCGCCGCGTCCCGGAGGGATGTCCGTGGGATCGGGCGCTCACTTACGGGGCGCGGGCGCGCGCTGGTCTGAGTGTGCTCGGCCTGTTCGGCGTTTTACTGAGCACCATCCACGGCACGCATTCGCAGCCGCCCCCGTACGTGATCCCGTTTCTAATGATCTTGATGCCGGACCTGCTTTCGGGATTTTTGTCCGGTCTGTTCATCAACTGGGCGGTGCAGAGTCCGTTCGTCCGCACGGTCCGCGTGATGGTCGCCGGGCCGGATGCGCACGAGCGCAGTCAGAGCCTCGTGGTCGGCGATGTCAATTCCCTGGTGCCCACGTTCGTCACGACGTTGGCGCAGGGCGTTCTCCTGACGTTGATGCTGTTGCTTCTCGCGCTGGTCTGCCGGGGCTGCATGAGTTTGCACGCCGGGTGGAAATCCGGGCGCGCTTCGATGGGCAATCCGACGGCGGCTTTGACTTAGCCCACCACAGGGCCAACGTTCCCGATCTATGCGCAGCATGACAGGTTACGGCAGCGGGCGGGCGACGGCGGCGAACGGCGCGCAGTGCGCCGTGGAGGTGCAGAGCGTCAACCGCAAACAGGCGGAACTCATGATCAACCTGCCGCGCGATCTTTCGAGCCTGGAACCGGCGGTGCGGGAGATCGTCAACTCACGCGTGGCGCGCGGTCGGCTGGTCATCAACGTCAACCCGCAGGCGCGGGCGGCGGCCACGGTGGCGACCGCCCCCGCGCTGGATGTCGCGGCGGCGCGCGCGTACTACCAGGCGATGCTCGCGCTTCAGAAGGAACTCGGCGCGGGCGGCGAGATCGGGATTGAAATGGTGTTGCGCGCGCCGGGGGTCTTGCGGCTGACGGAGGAAACCGTTTCGCCCGACCAGGTGTGGCCGCAGGTCGAGGCGGCGCTGCGGCAGGCGCTGGACGAACTGGTAAGGATGCGCACGCGCGAGGGTCAAAACCTCGCCAACGATCTGCGGGCGCGGCTGGAGGAGATGCGCGCCAGGCTCGGGGAGATCCGGCGGCGGCAGCCGGACGCGGCGCAGCACTACCGGCAGGCGTTGCAGGATCGGCTCAAGCGCGCGGGATTGGAGTTGCCGCTGGAAGAAGACCGCTTGCTGAAGGAGGTGATTTTGTTCGCGGACAAGGCGGATATTTCGGAAGAGGTCACGCGGATGGAGAGCCACCTGGATCAATTCGTGGCGCTGCTGGCCAAGGACGAGCCGGTCGGCCGCACGATGGATTTTCTCACCCAGGAAATGGCGCGCGAGTTGAATACGCTCGGCGCGAAAGCGAACGATCTGGCGATTGGCCAATTGGCGCTGGCGTGCAAGACCGAATTGGACAAGGTGCGCGAACAGGTTCAGAACATCGAGTAGGGTCGGCGGAGCCGGGAAGAATAGACTTCCGGCAAAAAACGGCAACCGTCCGCAGGTTTCCGCAGATTTCCGCCGATGGGAGGAAGGAAAGACCACCCGAGTGGTCCCTCTGCTGGTTATCTGCGAAATCTGCGAAATCTGCGGACTTTTGCCGGAGGTCTGATATGAGGAACCAAGAATTCAAGGAAGGTCCGAGGTTCATGGGAGGGAGATGATCGTGCAGGGAACGGCGGTGACTGGGACCGCCGCGGTTGGCTGCCGCCGGCCGGAAGGTCCTTCGACTGCGCTCGTTCCTCGCTCCGCTCAGGATGACAGAGTTTGGGGAGGGGAGGGGTGGATCGGTGGTAGAAGGGAAGCTTGTACTTTGCTGAGAGGTTTGCCTGTGGCTATCTCGCCGACTCGGCTTTCGACTGCGTTCTTGCCCCACTCCGCTCAGGAGGACAGAAACTTTTGGAGGCAGAACGCCGATCATTGGCGCATCTTTCGTGGGAACGGAGGCGCGAAATCCGCAAAGCACAGCCAAATTTTTCATGAATTCTGAATCCCCCGAACCGCGAAAGATTTTCCGTGAAGGGATTCTTTTCGTGATCTCCGCGCCTTCGGGCGCAGGCAAGACGACGCTCTGCACCGCGCTGCGCCAGACGCGCGATTTTGTTTATTCCGTAAGCTGCACCACGCGCCCGCCGCGTCCGGGCGAGATCGAGGGCGAGGATTATTATTTCCTGCCGGTCGAACAGTTCCGCGCGCACGTCGAGGCCGGGGAGTTTTTGGAGCACGCGGAGGTCCACGGGAATTTCTACGGGACACTGCGCGGCAATGTGCTCGGGCATCTGCAAGCGGGCGTCGATGTGCTCATCGACATCGACACGCAGGGCGCGGCGACCATCCGCGCCAACGCGCACCAGACGATCCGGGACGCGCTGGCCGACGTGTTCATCATGCCGCCCAGCCGCGAGGAATTGCGGCGGCGGCTGGTGAAGCGCGGCAGCGAAACGCCCGAGCAGATCGAGCGCCGGTTGACCAACGCCGCGCGCGAGGTGGCGCGGTGGCGGGATTATCGTTACACGATCATCAGCGGATCGGTGGAGGAAGACCTGTCGAAGTTCCGCGCGATCATGCGGGCCGAGCGTTACCTGAGCCGCCGGTTCGCGGACGTGGAGTTTTAAGCGTAGGCTGCCGGATGGAAAGCCGGGCGAAATCAGTGGTGTTGGGCGTGACCGGTTCGATTGCAGCGTACAAGGCGGCGGACATCGCCAGCCGGTTGACCAAGCTCGAACGGGAGGTGCAGGTCGTGATGACGAGAGAAGCCCGCGAATTCATCACGCCGCTGACGTTGCAGGTGTTGTCGAAGCGGCCCGTGGTGAGTGACCTGTTCGATGAAAAGGAAGGGTGGCAGCCGGGGCACATCGAGTTGGCGGATCGCGCGGATTTATTGCTCATCGCGCCCGCGACCGCGCAGATCGTGGCGGAGCTGGCGCATGGGTTCGCCAGCCATGCGCTGGCAGCGATTGCGCTGGCGACACGCGCGCCCATTTTGCTGGCGCCCGCGATGAACGGCAAGATGTGGCTGCATCCGGCGACATTGGAAAACGTGGAGGTCTTGAAGCGGCGGGGCGTGAAATTTATCGGGCCGGAGGAGGGGTTGCTCGCGTGCGGGTATGAGGGCGTCGGGCGGTTGTGGCCGGTGGACGGGATCGTGGAGGCGGCGGAGGGGATGTTGGCGGAGAAGGATGAAGGATGAAGGATGAAGGATGAAGGATGCGGGATGCGGGATGCTGGATGCTGGATGCGGGATGCGGGATGCAGGATGCAGGATGCGGGATGCAGGATGCTGGATGCAGGATGCAGGATGCTGGATGCTGGATGCGGGATGCGGGATGCTGGATGCGGGATGCGGGATGCAGGATGCAGGATGCAGGATGCAGGATGCAGGATGCAGGATGCGGGATGCAGGATGCTGGATGCTGGATGCGGAGGCGAAGGAATGCAGGTTCGTTGAAGAGACGATTTTTTAACGCGGAGACGCGGAGAGAGAAGAGACTCGTGGAGGAAGGGAAGAAGAGGGTGAGGGTGATAAACCAGGCCGATCGTGAAGGGTGAACAGGTGCCTTTGGAAGAGGTTTGGCTTCGCCGGTCTCATGGTCTCCCGCGGCGGTCGCGGAAAATACGGTCGTCGTGCTTGAAAGAAGTTTGGCTTCGCCTGTCCCATTGCCTCGGTTTTCGACTGCGTTCGTTCCTCATTCCGTGCAAGAGTTTTGACGCGACACCGTTCGCCGCAGGAAAATGTTGGCGGCGGTCTGCAATGTGTGGCTCGTAACTCCCATGAAATTCCTCATCACCGCCGGACCCACGCGCGAGCCGATTGATCCTGTCCGGTACCTGAGCAATCGGTCTTCGGGAAAAATGGGGTATGCGCTGGCGCGGGCGGCGCTCGACGCCGGACACGAGGTGGTGCTGGTCAGCGGTCCGGTTTGTCTGGCCGCGCCGGAGGGCGCGGCTATCGTGCGGGTAACCACCAGCGACGAAATGTTCGATGCGGTACATGCACGGGTTGGGGAGGCGGAGGTGTGTGTCCTGTGCGCGGCCGTGGCGGATTTTCGGCCCGCAGTCGTCGAGCCGCGGAAGATCAAAAAAGGCGACGCGGAATCGCGGCGGATCGAACTCGTGCCGACGCGGGATATTTTGCTTTCGCTACGTGATTTACCGCCGCCTAAAAACGGGCGGAAGCCCGTGGTCGTCGGGTTCGCGGCGGAGACCGACGACGTGATGGAAAACGCCCACCGGAAATTGCGCGCGAAAGGCTGCGCGTTGCTCGTCGTCAATGACGTGAGCCGGGCCGACATCGGTTTTGAAACCGACGAAAATGAACTCACGCTTTTGTTCGCGTCCGGCGAGATTCGCCCGCTCGCTTTTTCCAAAAAAGACACGCTGGCGGCTGAGTTGATCAAAATAATTTGCACAATTAGTTAAATATTAGTTGACGAAGTGCATAGAGGTCGCTAACTCCATTGGATGTGGAGCAACCCTTGCTCCACCACAACATCTAGCGGTCGCACCTCGCGACCAGAAAGGGGTGACACACCATGCCAGTTAAAAAAACAACCACCACCAAGAAAGCAACCGTCAAGAAAGCCCCGGCCAAGAAGATGGCCGCCAAGAAGCCCGCTGCCCCCAAGGCTGCGGCTCCTGTGAAGAAGGCACCGGCCAAGAAGTTGGCCGCGAAAGCTCCGGTTGCTGCCAAAGCTCCCGCGAAGGCTGCGAAGCCCGCCGCGGCTCCGGCGAAGAAGACTGCCGCGAAGAAGTAATTTCGCGCGGTTTCTCTTTGTTCAAACCATCACCTTTAACCGCTCAGGGAGAGAAGACCTTCGGGTTTTCTCTCCCTGATTTTTTTTGGAGATAGGATGCGGGAGGATGTGGGCGGCGAGGTGTGGGATCGCTATGGCCGACCCGTGGGATTTAGAGCGGATTGCAATGGGATCTGCGGGCGGCGAGGCCCACGGTTGCCAGATAGTCAGGGACGGCTGGGACAGCCGTCCCTACCTTACATGGGCACGAGCCGCTCCACGGCAAAGGCTGACTCGAACGATATTCGCGCTTGCAACTCGCACGCGACGGCACGCGGTTTTTGCGTCAGGTTTCGACATGAATGATTATCTGGACACCGCCGTCATCGCGGCAAGGGCGGCGGGCGCGCTGCTGCGCGAAAACTTTGGCAGCAAGCTCAACGTCAACGAATTCGCCGCGCACGACATCAAGCTCGAACTCGACGAACGCGCGCAGGAATTGATCACGCGGATCATTCTGGAGCGGCATCCCCAGCACGCGATTCTGGGCGAGGAAGGCATCGGCGGAAACCAGGCGAGCGAGTTCGAGTGGATCGTCGATCCGCTCGACGGGACCGTGAATTATTTCTACGGCATCCCGCACTTTTGCGTGTCGGTGGCGGTGCGGCAGGGCGAGGAGATTCTGGTGGGCGTGATCTATGATCCGATGCGCGAGGAATTATTTTCCACGGAGCGCGGCGGCCAGGCGCTGTTAAACGGCAAAGTCATTGCCGCCAGTACGCGCGATAAACTTTCGGAGGCGATTGTATCGGTGGGTCTGGCGAAGATGTCGCAGACAATCGATCTCGGGTTGCCCGTGTTGCAGGATCTGATTCATCGGGTGCGCAAGGCGCGCATGATGGGCAGCGCCGCGCTGGACCTCGCGTATGTCGCCGCCGGTCGGCTGGACGCCTATATCGAGGCGGGCGTGCGCATCTGGGACGTGGCGGCGGGCGTGCTGCTCGTACAGAACGCGGGCGGCCAGCTCGTGATGAATCCACGGGCGGATGCGCCGGACAAATTGACGGTCGTTGCGTCCGGCGGGAAGATTCGTGAGATCGCGGAAAGCGGCCAACGACTGATCGAATAGCGAAGTAGAAGGAAGTCGGAATTGATAATTCGATGCTCGCGGCAAAGAGAACGTAAGCGCCTTTACTTCCGACTTCCCACTTCCGACTTTTCTTTTATGGCTACCACCGTTCTCTCGGGCATCGGGTATGATGTACACGCATTCGCGGAAGGCCGTCCGCTGGTTTTGGGCGGCATCGAAATTCCGCACGCCAAGGGCCTGGCCGGGCATTCGGATGCGGACGTGTTGATCCATGCGATTGCCGATGCGTTGCTGGGGACCGTCGGCGAGGCGGACATCGGACACCATTTTCCGAACACCGATGAGTCGATCCGCGGGATTCGGTCCACGGAGATTTTGACGCGCGTGGTCGAGATCCTCGCGGGGAAAGAAGCGCGGATTGTGAACGTCGATGCCACGTTGATCGCCGAGGCGCCGAAGATTGCGCCGCATCTTGCGAAAATGCGCGCCAGCCTGGCCGCGTGCCTGCGGCTGCCGGTGACGCGCGTGAGCGTGAAGGCCACGACCAACGAAGGTTTGGGGTTCGTCGGACGCGGAGAAGGAATCGCCGCGATGGCGGTGGCGAGCGTCGCGGTAATCGAGGAAATGCTCGATCCCGAAACCGCGCCGCCCGCGCCGGTGCCGGGACTTTAAGGAAATGGGAAGGCGGAAGGTGGAGGGCGGAAGTTTTGAAGAACTGATTTGCTTGCTGTGGCTGTCTTGGTCAATTTGGTTGTCTGACTTCCGCGTTCCGATTTCCCACTTTCGACTTTCTGCATGGCTCCGCGTCTCTTTAATACTTACTCGCGCCTGCTCGAAGAATTTGCGCCGATTGACCCCGCCGGGAAGGCGGTCAAACTTTATACGTGCGGGCCGACCGTCTATAGCTTTGCGCACATCGGGAATTTCCGGGCGTATGTTTTTGAGGACCTGCTGCAACGGCACCTGGAGGCGCGCGGATACCATGTTCATCGCGTGATGAACCTGACGGATGTCGATGACAAGACGATCCGGAATAGTCGGAAAGAAGGGAAGGCACTGGAGGAGTTCACCGCGCCATTCAAGCAGGCTTTTTTCGAGGACTTGCGCGTGCTGCGCATCAAGGAAGCGAATGCGTATCCCGCCGCAACCGATTATGTCGCGCGGATGGTCGAGATGATCGGGGTGCTAATGGAGCGGAACTTTGCTTATCAAGCGGACGATGGGAGCATTTATTACCGGATCAAGGAATTTCCCGAGTACGGGAAACTGGCGCATCTGGATCTGGATCAGTTGAGGCCCGGCGCGCGGGTCAAGAGCGATGAGTACGAAAAGGAGAACGTCGGCGATTTTGCGCTCTGGAAAGCGTGGGATGAGGAGGACGGCGACGTGGGCTGGGCGAGTCCCTGGGGACGCGGACGCCCGGGGTGGCACATCGAATGCAGCGCGATGGCCGGCGCGTTGCTGGGCGACGAGATCGACATCCACTGCGGCGGCGAGGACAACATTTTTCCTCACCACGAAGCAGAAATCGCGCAGAGCGAGGCTGTGACCGGCAAAAAATTCGTGCGCTACTGGATGCACTGCAAGCATCTCATGGTCAACGGCCAGAAGATGAGCAAGTCGCTCGGCAATTTTTACACGCTAAGAGATGTGTTGGCGAAGGGGTACACGGGACGCGAGGTGCGCTATGCCCTGCTGAGGGTAAATTACGGATTACCGCTGAATTTTACGTTCGAGGGGATGGCGGATGCGCGAGCGTCACTGAAACGGATTGATGCGTGGGTGGCGCGGCTGAAAGACCACGCGACCACGGCGTCAGGAGAGGGCGACATGCCCGCGCTGGCGGCACATGACCGGTTCGGGCAGGCGTTGGATAATGATTTGAATATTTCCGGCGCACTGGGTGAGCTTTTCAAGACCATTACGGAGTGCAACCTCGCGTTCGACAAGGGCGAGTTGTCTCCGGTGCAGGCGCGGGGGGTGCTGGCGTGGTGGGAGCGGGTGAACGCAACGCTGGCCATCGAGACCGACGCCGATACAAACGCGGTGCCCGCTGACGTGCAGGCTTTGGTGGATCAGCGGGCCGCCGCCCGGGCCGAGAAGAACTGGAAGGATAGCGACGAGTTGCGTGATGCCGTAGCCGCACTCGGCTGGACGATCCAGGATTCCAAGGATGGTCAGAAAGTCACCAAATCGTGAGCACGCTTACTTTCCCGGCACAGGAGTTTCTCGATTTGTCACACACGAATCATCGGATGCTGTTCGAGAACACGGCGAACGTGTGGGAGGCCATCGGCAAGATCGCGGGGTATTTGCAGTTTAGTTTGCGTCCGGCGATCTTGGGGGAACTGGTGGGGAAGCCGTACATCGGGCCGGACGTGTTCGTGGGCGAAGGCACCATCATCGAGCACGGCGCGATGATCAAAGGCCCGGCGTGGATCGGCGCGAATTGCCACGTGCGCAACGGATGTTACGTGCGGGAAAACGTGATCGTGGGGGACGACGCGGTGTTGGGAAATTCGTGCGAATTCAAAAACTGCGTGTTGTTCGACGGCGCACAGGTGCCGCACTTCAATTACGTGGGAGATTCTGTTTTGGGTTATAAAAGCCACCTGGGCGCGGGCGCGATCCTTTCCAACGTGAAGCTGGACCACGGAGAAATCGCCGTGGAGACGGAGGACGGCGGGCGGGTGCCGAGCGGATTGCGAAAGTTCGGCGCGGTGCTCGGGGATTTTGCGGAGGTGGGTTGCAACGCGGTGCTGAATCCGGGGTCGATCATTGGCCGGCGGTCGGTGGTGTACCCGGGCGCACAATGGCGCGGGGTGCTCCCGGCGAACAGCATCGCCAAATTCCGGCAGAGTTTCAGCGTGCTGGCACGGAGGGATTAGGAGGTAAGGACGCTGGGACAGCCGTCCCGTTAGTTCTGATTTGGGAGGCGCTTGGGCAATGGGTGACGCGTATTCCGGACATCGACGGACGGCTGGGACAACCGTCCCTACCTTAATGTCTTGCGGTGAATCCACACGCTTTGCACGATGCCCAGCGCGAACATGATGATCATCACGAACGTACCGCCGTAAGAGATGATCGGCAGGGGCAGGCCGGCGATGGGCGTGAGTGAAACCGTCATGCCCGCGTTCATGTAGATGTGCGTGAACAGCAGGCCGGTGACGCCGATGCAAAGCATCAGGCCGAGTTGATCTTTTGCCTGGTAGGCGATGTAGAGGATGGTCACGAGGAGCGCGGCGAAGATGCACAGCAACAGCAGCGCACCGCGGAATCCGTAGGCCTCGCCGATGACCGAAAAAATGAAGTCGGTGTGGGCGATGCTCTTGGGCAGCAGGTCCTGCTCGACCAGCGTGCCGTGCGCCTTGAAGCCTTTGCCGCGCAAGCCGCCGGAGCCGATGGCCGTCATGGATTGGGTGATCGTCCAGCCTGCGCCGAGCGGGTCGGCATCGGGATTGAGGAAGGTCGTGAGGCGCTTGAACTGGAAGTCCTTGAGCATGTGCGCCGCGATGGGCAGGATCGAAATCACCGACAGGATAATTGCCAGCAGATAGCGGATCGGGATGCCGCCGACGAAGAGCATCGCCAGCATGACGGGTCCCCAGACGATGACGCCGCCCAACTGCGGCTGCGCCGCCACCAAGAGACACGGCGGCCCGGCGATGAGCCCGCACAGCAGCAGCTTGAGCATCGGATGGAGCCGCCGGTATTCGCTCAACAGCACGGCGATGATCATGATGCCGCCCAGGATGGCGAGCTGCGAGGGTTGCAGGCTGAAACTGCTGCCGAATTCGATCCAGCTTTTCGCGCCGTAGTGGGTCTTGCCGATGAACTTGCAGAGGACGAGGAGGGCCACGCCCATGATGTACATGGGCAGACCGCCCCATTTGATCCACCGGTAATCCGTGAGGCTGACCGCCACGAAAACGACCATGCTGGCGGCGATGTAAATGGTTTGCTTGCGCGCCGATTGCGCGAGGTACGAGGTTGATTCCCGCATGAACGTCGCGGAATAAATCGCCAGCACGCTGCACGCGCAGAGCGTCAACATGAGCGCCAGCAGCACCCAGTTGAAGCGGAAGAGTTTTTGGAGATAGGGGTTCACAGGCGAAAGGTGTGCTCGGAGCGCGGGAAGAGAGCGCGCAATTTAGCGGAGGATCGGGAAAGCCGCAACGTCGGGGGTTTGGTAGCGGACGAGCGGGGGCAGGAAATGGCGGCGGGGCGATGGAGGCCAGCGGCGCCGGGAGGTCGCCATCCACCTGCCAGAGAACCAGAGGGGCCTGCGGCCCGATGGGGACGGCTGGGACAGCCGTCAGGACCTTCACGTGGCGGCGGCGAGGAGCCTTTTGGTGTAGTCGTGCTGCGGGTCGCGGTAGATGCTTTCCGCCGGAGCGGCCTCCACGATCTTGCCGTGGTACATGACGAGCACCTGATCGCTGATGTGCTCGACCACGGCAAGATCGTGCGCGATGAAGAGATACGTGAGGCCAAGTTGTTCCTGAAGGTCTTGCAGCAGGTTGACGATTTGCGCCTGCACGCTGACATCCAGCGCACTGACGGGTTCGTCGCACACGATGAAACGAGGCCGGGCCGCGAGGGCGCGCGCGATGCCGATCCGTTGGCGTTGGCCCCCGCTGAACTCGTGGGGGTAACGGGTTGCTGCCTCGCGCGGCAAGCCGACCTGATCGAGCAGTTCCACCACGCGGGCACGGCGGTCGGCCCGGGACAGGTCGCGGCAGTGGATTTCCAGCGGCTCGGCGAGAATGGATTCCACGCGCTGACGCGGGTTCAGCGAGTTGAACGGGTCCTGGAAAATCATCTGGATTTCCCGCCGCAGCGGGCGAAACTCGCGTTCCGGCAGCCCGAGGATTTCCCGACCCGCAAACTCCACCTTGCCGTTGAGGCGGGCGGTGGGCGGAGTCAGTTTGAGCAGCGCACGTCCGATGGTGGTTTTGCCGCTGCCGCTCTCGCCGACCAACCCGACGGTGGTCCCTTCCTCCACGGTGAAGCTGACGTCGTCCACCGCCTGAATTGCGCTGGTTGGGGTCGGGAAGGCAACGCATAAACCAGCCACCTTTAGTAGTGCTGTCAGTCCCATTGTATCTCTCCTAATGAAGGCTGCTCGAAGACGCTGTAACAGAGTTTTAAGAGATCAGGCCGTGTTTTCGCGCACCCTCTTCATTCAAAACGACGACTGCCATGCTTCCCAACGCCCAAGTTCGAACTACCGTGTGCAGCGCTTTGCTCAATGCGTTTTGCAATTCCGGCAGCCATTCCCTTTTGTGACCGTTAATCACCAGCACCAGCCGAAACTCCGCCGTCGCCAGGTCCATGCTCTTGAAGTCTGGCGATAATTCGTTTTCCGCCGCCACGTGACGTTTCAAGCGCGCGGCCACACCCAAAGTTAGTCCATTTGTCAATTTCTGCCGGGTCTCGTCGATGAAGTGGTGAAATCTGATAAAATCGCCCGATTGCGGGGAACTCTTTTTTGCCTCCACCACCCAAACGCGCAAAGGCCGGGCTGCTTTCGGTTGCAAAAGGAGAAATTCGGCCATCGGCACGCGGTTTTGCACCGCCAAGTAAACGGCACTCTTCTCGATGTAAAAGCAGTGAGCATCGTGGAAAGGCCCGAAGACCAGCCCAGACTCGGCGATGGTCATCATGCTCACGCCAGGGCCAATTCCACCTCTTGTTCGTAGAGGCTGATCGATTCGTTAATGATCGCATTGTCAGGCATCCCATCCTTCAAGTCGGCTTGGCGCCACCCGTCGTTTTCGGAGGCGAGCACCGGGATGGACATCCCTTTCTCCTGAGCAATGAGCAACAACTTCTTCACGACGAAATAAGAATGGCTTGCCATGAAAAATTGGATACCTCGCTCCGCCAGCATCACCACGATGTCCAGCAAGGCCGAAATGGCTTTCGGGTGCAGCGCTGACTCCGGTTCGTCGATAAAGACAATTGATTCCGGGTCGAGAAAGCGGTTGCTCAACAGCAGATCGAGGATCGCTATCTTTTTGACGCCTTCCGCCGTCACCCCGATGGGAAATTTCTGACCGCTCCGCCTGAAGTACCACCGTCCGGCCCCCTCTTCGTACTCGATTTTTCCGTCGAAAAGTTCCTCCAACTTCTCACGTGATTTGGCAAATTCCTTGTAGTTTCTGCCGATAACCGAGCGCTTGCGTAGAGCGCGTGCCAGATCAAGGTAGGTATCATCGAACCCGAAGACTTTATCATCTTCCCGCGACTTCAAGATGACATTGTGCAGCGACAACACCTCCTTGGCCGGCAAAAAGATGGAATTGCTCGCGCGCGGCGGCACATGGTTTTCCAGCGAGGAAATCTGTTTGGCAGTATCTTTTCCGAAACCGTAGCAGAAATCATTCGTTTTCCAGGTCAGGGTGAACTGTAGCTGGCCATCCGCGCCTTTGGTGACCAGGTCCCCGATTTTATCCGGCTGAAAGGTCCAATATAGTTTGTCGACCAGAATCTCCGCCGCCGTCCGCTGGATGTTACCGCGCCGGTACTCTTCCAGCGTCCGCATAGCGCTGTAGAGTGATTTGAGGAGGAAGGTTTTGCCCCGACTGTTGCCGCCGATGACCAAATTGATCTTACCCAACCTGGCCCAATCGATACTTGTGAGTGGTCCAAAATTCGTGAGTTGAACGCGCGTGATCATGGATATCAGGACGGCGCAGGGACGTTACCCTTTTCGCAGAAACCCGGTCAAGGGACTTGTCGCGCTGGCCGTTTGGCGTGGCGGGCCGAGACCGATCTCGTAGGCCTCGCGCCCGGCTTCCACGGCCTGCCGGAAGGCGCGCGCCATCCGCACGGGGTCGTCCGCGATGGCGATGGCCGTGTTGACGAGCACGGCGTCCGCCCC
>CAHJWO010000004.1 GCA_903642295.1 PVC group bacterium
GTAGCCTGCGCCAGCGAATAAATTTGCACGAGGTTGGGATGCGCCGCCGCCTGGATCAGCCGGATCTCTTCGCGGATCCTCGGCTGATCGCACCCGTCGCGGCCCAGGTCGGGGGGCAGCGTGCGCACCACGACCGCGCCACCCTCGCGGTCCTCGTCGCGCGCCAGGTAAGCCCGCGTTCCCAGTCCTTCGTCCAACAGATGAACCAGCGTGTATCGTCCTTCTGCGAGTATCGTCAGCGGCGTTTCGCGGATGATTGCAGACGGAGTTTTGCCCGCTTCGTGGGCGGAACCCGACTCGCGCTGAAAATGCCATCCACCCGGCGAAAAGTGTCCGGGCTCCGTCCAATCTTGGAAGCACGCTTCGATCTCGGTCCGGAGATCACGCGCGTTCTGTGGACGGTTCCCCGGGTCCTTTTCCAACATGCGGCCCAGCAGACGGCGCACGCCCTCGGGCAAGCCGGATGGCAAACTTTCCCACGGCGGAACCTTGCCCAACTGCTGCTGGCAAACCGTGGCAAGCGAGCCGGTAAAAGGCGGCCTCCCCGTGAGCAGATACCAAGCCGTGACTCCGAGGCTGTAAATATCGGAGCGAACGTCCAATGGCCGTTCCTCCAGCTGTTCGGGGCTGGCGTACTGGGGGGTGCCGACAAAACCACCGAGGGTCACCGGTGCCGCGCCGTCCACGTCCGCCGTCGGCCTCGCCAGTCCAAAGTCGATCACCTTGACGGTCATGTCTTCGTCGGCGTCTTCGTGCACGATCATCAGGTTCGACGGCTTGATGTCGCGGTGGACGAGATGCTGCCGGTCTGCCGCCGCTAGCGCCTTGGCCACCTGAAGGATCACACGGAGGACGGCCTGGACCGGCAGCGGCCCCTGCCGCCGGACGAGAGCATCCAGGGTCTCGCCGTCGATGAACTCCATCGCGTAGAAAAAATGTTCGCCGTCGTTGCCCAGGTGATACACGCTGGCGACGTTGCGATGCCGCAACGCCGCCGCCGCCCGCGCCTCGCGCACGAATCGCTCCCGGGCGTCGGGATGGTTGAGCAGCGCCGAACTGACTACCTTCAACGCGACCTCGCAGCACAGATTTACGTCGAATGCCTTGTAGGTGACACCCATCGCGCCCCGGCCCAACTCCCAGGGACTGCCATCCGCGCGCCGGAGCACCTCGTAATGCTGGAAGTTGCGGGCGGGCTCGGTCATGTGGTCGGCAAAGACAAACGGGCTACTTTGGCGCAGCTGCACTCTTTCTTCAACGGCGGACCACGCGCGCCGTTGCGGCATTTCTCGCGGGTGGCTGCCGGCCCTTATGCTATACTTGAGGATCGTGTCCGAGGAAATGGAAAGCGCCGCTCGCCGGGTCGTGAGCCGTCTGCAAAAGGCGGGTTTCACGGCGTACTTCGCCGGCGGCTGCGTGCGCGACGCCTTGCGCGGGGTCGAACCCAAGGACTTTGACGTGGCTACCGATGCCCGGCCCGAGCAAGTTCAGGGATTGTTCCCACGCACCGTGGCGGTCGGCGCGCACTTCGGGGTGATCCGCGTCATGGATGGCGGTTATCAGATCGAGGTCGCCACATTTCGGGCGGACGGTGCCTACCTGGACGGTCGGCGACCGGAGGGCGTAACGTTCACCACGCCGGAGGGGGATGCCGAACGGCGTGACTTCACCGTCAACGGCATGTTTTACGATCCGGTGTCCGCGCGGGTGATTGACTATGTCGGCGGTCAGCGCGACCTGGCCGCGAAGGTACTCCGCGCCATCGGCGACCCCGCCGCACGTTTCCGGGAAGACCGTCTCCGCCTGCTGCGGGCCGTTCGCTTTGCCGCGACGCTGGGCTTTGAGGTGGAAACGGCGACTTGGGAAGCGGTGCAGGCGCAGGCAGGCCAGATTGGCGCGGTCAGCGCCGAGCGCATCCAGGACGAACTCGTCAAAATCTTTACCGCGCCGACGCGGGTGCTGGGCTTTGATTTGTTGGACGCCAGCGGTTTGCTTCGCCAGGTGCTGCCGGAGCTCGACGCCTGCAAAGGCTGTGAGCAGCCGCCGCAGTTTCACCCGGAGGGTGATGTGTTCGTTCACACCCGCCTGATGCTCACGCTGCTGCCCGCGCACGTCAGTGTGCCGCTGGTGTTCGCCGTGCTCTTGCACGACATCGGCAAGCCGCCCACCGCCAGGGTGGACGAGAACGGGCGCATCCGTTTCAACGGGCACGAACGGGTCGGGGCCGAAATGTCGCTCAAAGTCATGGAGCGCCTGCGTTTCTCGCGTGCGGTGATTGACGCCACGGTGGAGGCCGTCCGGCAGCACATGGCGTTCAAGGACGTGCCGCAAATGCGCGTGGCCAAGCTCAAGCGTTTTATGGCGCGCCCCGGTTTTGAAGATGAAATGGAACTTCACCGCGTGGATTGCCTCTCCAGTCATGGATTTCTGGACAATCACGGTTTTCTGCGCGCCAAGCAGGACGAATTCGCGCATGAACCGTTGATCCCGAAACCGCTGGTCACCGGCCACGATCTGATAGCGCTTGGCGTCGTTCCCGGACCCCGGATCGGACAAATCCTCGAAGCCGTGCAGACCCGGCAGTTGGAGGGGGCGTTCGTGGACAAGGAAGCCGCTCTGATGTGGATCAGGGAGCAAGCGCTGGCGCCGGGGTCGCCGCAAGGGCATTGACCGTCCTCCATGTGCTGGCATGAGCGGGAGCGTTTGCCGCAATTGCCGCGGCTGAATGTTTCCGAGCCGATGGCAGGCTTACGAAGATCTTGCCGACGACAGTCCCAGCCTTTTGAATAGGGTCTACCGTTACCACGCCTGCATCAGCCTCATACCCTTTCCTTTTCTGTCATCCTGAGCGAGCCTTGCGAGCAGGGCTAACGCATCTAAATTCTGCTGTCATCCTGAGCGTAGTGAGGCACGAACGCAGTCGAAGGACCTCGCGGCAAAGGACCAGGCTGCTTTCGGGGAAGACCGTCCCCCGGCGGGCAGAGCGGGTCCAGCCTGGAGGGGTCCTTCGGGTCGTCAAACTCTCCTCAGATGACCGAAACTTAAGATGCGTTCGCCCTGGCCTTGCGAGCCGAAGGATCTTCCACTGTTGAGGCTACTGAAGGTTGACCCAATCAGGGTGGTACTAAAAGACGATGCTCAGCCGCTTTTTGCGGCTTCACCATGCCAAAACCTCAAGCGCCAATCTCCTGCCGGAGCGCCTCGGCGATCAGGTCCGCTTGCCGTTCGATCAAAGCTTGGTCGCGGCCTTCAATTAGCAGTCGCACCTTCGGTTCCGTGCCGGAATAACGCAGCAGCACCCGGCCTTTCCCACCGAGTTGCGCTTCGGTTTCCGACATCAATCGCTGAACCTCGGGCAAATCCGCCAGCGGCGGCTTGCGGGCGACCTTCAGGTTGCGTTGGGCCTGTGGGTATTTGACCAGGCATTTCCGCAGTTCGCTTAGCGGCTTGCCGGTGTCCATCATAATGCGCAGGATTTGCAGGGCGGTGATGATGCCGTCGCCGGTGGTCGTGTAGTCGCGGAAGATCATGTGCCCACTCTGCTCGCCGCCGACGTTCAGGTTGCTCTTGACCATCTCCTCGATCACATAGCGGTCGCCGACCTGCGTGCGGACGACCTTGCCGCCAAGGTCGCCGATGGCTTCTTCGAGTCCGTAGTTGCTCATCACCGTGGCCACCACGGTATTTTCGGCCAGGCGTCCGGCGCGGAGAAATTCCCGCGCGGCGATGGCCATGATCTCGTCGCCATCGACCAGTTCGCCTTGCTCGTCGCAGAGTAGGACCCGGTCGGCGTCGCCGTCGTGGGTGATGCCGATGCCCGCGCCGGTTTGACGCACGAGGAGTTGGATTTCCTCGGGGTGGGTGCTGCCGCAATCGCGGTTGATGTTGGTGCCGTCCGGGTTGTTATGGAAGGTCAACACGTCCGCGCCAAGTTCCCGCAGAATCCACGGCGTCGATTTATAGGCCGCGCCGTTGCCCGCGTCCACGGCGATGCGCAGCTTGTCGAGGGTGAGCTTGCGCGGCAGGCTAGCCTTGGCGAACTCGACGTAGCGACCCAGGGCGTCGTCGATGCGCCGCGCGCGCCCGATGTTTCCGGCGGTCGGGCGGATGTTCTCGATCTCGCCGCTAAAGACGAGGTCTTCGATGCGGCGCTCGATCTCGTCGGGGAGCTTATAGCCGTCGTGCTGGAAGAATTTGATCCCGTTGTCCTCATAAGGATTGTGGGAGGCCGTCAGGACGATGCCCGCGTCGCAGCGCAGCGAGCGCGTGATGTAAGCGACGCCGGGCGTCGGCAGCGGCCCGAGTTGGAACACGTCCACGCCGAGCGACATCAACCCGGCGGCAAGCGCGTCTTCGAGCATGTAGCCGCTCTGGCGGGTGTCCTTGCCCAGAGCGATGATCGGGCGATTGTTGACGCGGCCCTGACCGCGGCCCAGTTGTGTGATGACGTGGGCGGCGGCGCGCCCAAGTTTTAGAGCCGTCTCGGCAGTAACCGGTTCGACGTTGGCCAAGCCCCGGACGCCGTCGGTGCCGAAGATGCGTTTGGGGCCGGTCGGGGGGCGGGAGGCAGGCGCGGAAGTGGACATAAAGGGCTCAGGAAAATTAGATCTCTGACGAAAGTGCTCCCAAGAGAGAAAAGTGTCCGCAGATTTCGCAGATTGGAGAGAAAAGGGGACAGGCGGTCGCTCCACTTCTCCTCAATCTGCGTAAATCTGCGGACACTTTCCGACTTTTGTCGGAAGTCCATTGACGCTTCCCTATTTGGCCGGGTCGAACCGAAATGCAAGGGCCAAGCCTGCCGCGCGGGTCGATCCAGGGCACAGAGCGGCCTAAAACATGGTCAGCGGTGCGTTTGCGGCGCATCCACCGGCGGGGTGCCCGATTCCGGAATGATCTCCCGGATCAAAAACCAGATCATCGTCGCCAGAAGCAGCGAGGTCAGCTTCGAGCGCCAGTGATAGGTAACGAGGTTTTTCCAGTGTTTCATGGCGGAGGGCGGAGCGCGGGCGCGTCAGGCATTTTCGAGGTCTTGATCGTCCTCGACCGGGGCAGATCGTTCGGGGAGAGCCTCCCGGTTGCGGCCACCTTCGCCGAGCAGAATGTGCCCGAGGCGGCGGCGCAGTTCCACGCGGGACAACCCGCGGTCCACCGCGTGGTCGAAGCAGAGCGAGACGGTGCCCGTCTCCTCGCTGACGACGATGGCGACCGCGTCCGTTTCCTCGCTGATCCCCATCGCGGCGCGGTGGCGCAGACCAAACGCCCGATCCAAGCTCTCGCGCTGGGTGACCGGGAAGATGCACGCCGCCGCGACGATGCGTTCGTCGCGCAAGATGACGCCGCCATCGTGCAGCGCGGTTTTCGGGAAAAAGATCGTCTGGATCAACTCGGAAGAAAACGCGGCGTCGATGGCCACGCCCGTTTCGGCGTAGCCACGCAAGCCGATGCCACGCTCGATGGCGACCAGCGCCCCGCAATGGCGGCTGGCCAGTTCGAAAAGACAGTCGCAGAGGAGATCCAGGGTTCGCTGGTCCTGTTTGCGGCTGGAAAGGAAGGAGCGGCTGCCGAGATCGGCGAACGCCCGGCGCAGTTCGGGTTGAAAGATGACGGCCAGGACCACCAGCAGAAAGAAGGAGGATCGGTCGAGCAGCCAGCCGATGACCGCCAAGTGGAAAACGCGAGCCAGCAGGGTGAGCCCAACGAGGAAAAGCGTCAATCCAGCCAGGATGCGCGCGCCGCGCGTGCCGCGGAAATAGTGGTGCGTGTAATAGATGCCCGCCGCGAGGAGCAGGATTTCAGCGAGCGAACTCCAGGGCCTCCCGGCAAACTGGCGAAGCACCTGGAGGACGGCATCCATCCCGAGACCTTAGCATGTCCCGGTATCGTCCGGTGAAGGTTTCCACTCAAAAATCCATGTCCAGCAGGGCCTCGGCCATCCGGAGGGCGGCGAGGTTCGGTCGCACATCGTGGACGCGGAAAATCCGCGCCCCCTTTGCCCGCGCCAAGGCGGTGAGGGCCACGGTGGGCCAGAGGCGTTCGTCCATCGTCGCGGCGTTGGTCACGCGCGACAGGAATGACTTCCGGGAAACGCCCAGCACCAGCGGCCCGAGATCGGCGGCGAAGCGGTCCTGATGGCGCAGAATCGTCAGGTTATGGGCCACCGTCTTGCCAAAACCGAGGCCGGGATCAAACGCGAGGCAATCGGCAGCGATTCCCACCGCCACGGCGTGCTGCCGTCGTTCCGCCAGGAACGCCGCGACTTCCGAGACAACGTCCTCGTAGTGCGGAACCTGCTGCATGGTGCGCGGCTCGCCTTGCATGTGCATGAGCACCACGCCAACTCCGCCCTGGGCGGCAACTTCCGCCATCCGAGAGTCGCCCCGCAAGGCGGTGACATCGTTGACAATCGAAGCACCGCATTCGATGGCCGCGCGGGCGACGGCGGCTTTCGAGGTGTCGATGGAAATCACAGTGCCGGGTGCGGCAGCGACGATTTTTTCAATGACCGGCAGAACCCGCCGCAATTCCTCGGCGACGGGAACCGCCGACGCGCCGGGGCGCGTCGATTCGCCGCCGATGTCGATGATCGCCGCCCCTTCGGACAACATGGCCAACGCGTGCTCCACGGCGCGGGGAACATCGACGAAGCTGCCGCCATCGGAGAAGGAATCCGGCGTGACGTTGAGGATGCCCATGATCAGGGCGCGCGAGGTCAGATCATGGGTGAAACGCCCGGTGCGCCAAAGCATGGGACGAGCTTTCACCGGAACCGAAGGAGGCGCAAATCCCGGGCGCGCCCGGGTCCTCCGTGCTACGGTGTCGCCCATGCGCTGGCTCATTCCCGTCATCGCTCTGTTCCTGCTCGCGGCCGTGGCAGGCGGGGGGTTGGCGCTGAGAGGACCTGGCCGCAGCAAAGATGCTGACTTCACCCGGCAGAAGCTGGCTTTTTTGGAACAGGAAAACGGGCGGCTCACCGCATCCCTGGCCCGACTGCAAAGGGCGCAGGAAAACGCTGACGATGCGCAGCGCCGTTCGGAGATCGAGAAGAATGTGACCAAGTTGCGCGGGCTGCCATTTATCCAACCCATCACTTACCGGGAGATTCCCCGTTCCGATCTGCCGGCGATCCTGCGGCAAAAATTGTTCCAGCAAGTGCCGGAGCATGAGTTGGATGATTCCGGGATTGCGCTGACGGCTTTGGGATTGCTGCCGGCGGGAACGGACCTGCAAAAAACGTATCTCGCTTTGCTCGGCGAACAGGTGGGCGCTTTCTACGATCAGCATACCCGGGAGGTATTCACCTTCAGTGGACAACCGCTTTCCAAGGTGCAGAACCGCGTCATTCTGGCCCACGAATTGACCCACGCCCTGGAGGATCAACATTTCCACCTCGCCAATCTGCCGCTGGAAGCCAAGGGAAACGACGACCGGGCGATGGCTGCCAGCGCCCTGGTGGAAGGGGACGCGACTCTGGTGATGAACCGGTACATGCTGGGGAATTTGTCCGGCACCGCGCTGAAGGACAGCCTGGCAAGCGCGTTGACGACGGATGTACGGCAACTCGCGGCGGCCCCGCGCTTTCTGCGTGAGACGCTGCTATTTCCCTACCTGAAGGGACAAGTTTTCTGTCAGAAGCTATACGACAGTGGCGGGTGGCAGGCGTTGGCGGAGGCCTTCGTGAATCCTCCAAGTTGCACTGCCCAGATTCTCCACCCGGAACGGTTCCTCGCTCAGCCGAGACAGGAACCGGTGATTGTCGAGTTTCACATTGCTTCGGTCGGTGACCGCAAGCCGCTGGTTGACAATGTGCTGGGAGAGTTCGGCATTCGCCAACTCCTGCAGAGATGGCGTCACGACGAGCAAGCCGACGACATGGCGGCCAACTGGCTGGGTGATCGCTATCTGTTGTTTGGCGATGCCAAGGCGAACAGCTACGTCTGGCGGAGCGTCTGGTCGTCCGAGCCAGCCGCGCAACAATTTGCGGTGGCGGCTGTCACCGCTTGGCGAACCCGACCTGCCGCTGAATCCGGGGCGCTCCAAGGTGATCCGGCGCAGGCGGGAACCGGCGAGCACGCCTTGTGGTCGGCCCGGTTGGCGGACGGTCGGGAATTGCGTATTTTCCGAAACCATCGAGAAGTGACGCTGCTGGAAGCACAGGATTTTTCCTGGCTGGCAACGCTGACTCCCTCGGTGGCCGCAACGGAGGGTAATCGCCCTTAAGCTCATGACACAGACTACCAGTCACCGGGTATTTTACAGCGGTCGGGTGCAAGGTGTCGGCTTCCGGTACTCTGTCAAGCAAGTTGCCGCCGGGTACGAAGTGGTCGGCTGGGTGCGAAATCTGCCGGATGGTCGCGTGGAATTACAGGTCAGCGGGGAGATGGCGGAGGTGGATGCTTTTCTCCACGCCGTCGCCAAGGGCCAGCTGGCCACCCACATCAAACAGGTGGACCGCGAGCCGCTGCCACCACCGCCGGAAAGCTGGACGGGGTTCGAGATCAGACGTTAATGGTTTCCTCCCAAGTGAAGATGGCAACGAAATCGACGCGTCAGCAACTGCCACGATGCGGAGAGTTCGAAACAGGAAGTGCTGATGCCAGAAATTTCCAGGATGATTTTTGCAAGGAGCCGTCGCATATTCCCGAACTTCCTCCCGTAATGAGTACCCCCGCCATTGCGATTCGAAACCTCACCAAGGTTTTTCCGATTCCTTTCCGCCGTGACCGTGTCGTTGCCGTGCGCGACCTTTCACTGGAGGTCGCGCCCGGGCAGGTTTACGGCCTGCTGGGGCCGAACGGGTCCGGGAAAAGCACGACCATGAAAATCGTGCTGGGGTTGATCTCGCCGAGTGCGGGCCGGACCGAAATATTCGGGCGGGACAGTCAAATCGTGGACAGCCACGAGGAAGTAGGATTTTTGCCGGAAAACCCGTACTTTTACAAGTATCTCACGGGAATGGAGACGCTCAGGTTTTACGGCAAACTGTGCGGACTGCGTGGTGCACAGCTGGCCGATAAAGCAGGCGAATTGCTGAAGCTCGTCGGCCTGGAACATGCGCGCGACCGGCGGTTGGGAGGATACTCGAAAGGGATGCTCCAAAGGATCGGGCTGGCGCAGGCGCTGATTCAGGACCCGAGGTTGCTGGTGCTCGACGAGCCAACCGCGGGCGTCGATCCGCGGGGCTCGGCGGAAATTCGTGATTTGATCGTGGGCTGCAAAGATCGTGGAATCACTGTCCTGCTGTGCTCGCATCTGCTCGGGCAGGTGCAGGAGATCTGTGACCGGATCGGCATTCTGGACCGGGGAATCCTGGTGCGAGAGGGCAAACTGGAGGAATTGATTTCCATCGAGGACCAGACCGAGATGATTTTCCGGGATGCACCCCCCGCGTTGCTGGCAGAAATCCAGCAGTTGGTAGCAAAGTCGTACCCGCAGGTCAACCTGCTGGAAACCCGGAAACCCCAGACAACCCTCGAACGGTATTTTCTGGAGGTGACCACCGCAGCCAAGGCGAAAGGCTGACCGTTGGCATTCTGATTTAATGTCTGCGACTATGGATGCACCGCTTTCCGCTTTCTCTCCCAGGGCTGCCACCGTCCAGCATCGGTTTTTTTCGCCGGGGCGGGTTTGGGCCTTGGCAACCAACACGTTGACCGAACTCATCCGGCTCAAGATTTTCTACTTTCTGCTGCTGTTCGCGCTGTTGTTGATTGGCTCGTCGGCATTTCTGGTGCAGCTTTCCTTCCAGGATCAATTTCAGATGCTCAAGGACGTGTCGCTGGGGGCCATGTCAATTTTTACCAGTTTGCTCGCGATTCTGGCCACGTCCGGGCTGTTGCCCAAGGATATCGAAGATCGCACCTTATACACAATCCTGGCGAAGCCGGTGTCACGGTTGGAGTACCTGATGGGCAAACTCTCGGGTGTCGTGCTGCTTCTCTTCGTCTCCATGCTGCTCATGGGAGTGATGTTTGCAGCCGTGCTCTTCTGGCGGGTCCACGTGGTGACGGGTGAACTGGTCACCGGCGGTGGACCGCAAGAATTGATCGACCAGCAACTCCGTGATTTGCACGCGACGGCGTACAACCCAAACGTCTGGGCGGGTGGGCTGGTCATCTATGCCAAGGCGTGCCTCCTCGCATCCTTGACGATGTTTATCTCCACCTTTGCATCGTCCTCGATTTTTACCGTCATCGTGACGGTGGTGATTTACTTCATCGGGCATCTGCAAGCGACGGCCCGGGACTATTGGCAGGTGAGTAACGGAGCGGCAATGGGGCATTTGACCAAGGCCTTTCTGGCCTTCGTTTCTCTCGTGTTTCCTGATTTGCAGTTGTTTAATCTGGTGGACGAGATCGTCGTGGGCACCCCGATCGCCGCCTGGCTGCTCTATAAGACATTGGGTCTCGGATTGATGTACTTCCTGATTTATCTGTTGGCCGCGTTTTTTGTGTTCTCCAACAAGGAGCTTTGAAGCTTTGGCACATGAAAATTGACGAGGGAATTGCGCAAGCGACACCGTCACTGGGGTCTCGTCGGCGGCAGTACAGTTCCTACGCCATCGCGGCACTGATGGTGCTGGTATTCGGGGCGGCACGTTTACCGTTTGAAGCAGGACTGACGCGTCAACACCGGGCAGCCTCTTTCGGCAACGTTCAGCTAAACCTCGGTTTGCGGGCAAAAATCGGGCAACTCGGGTTTCTGGCGGCGCTGAGTGGGTTCCGCACCCTGGTGGCAGACCTCTTGTGGATCCAGGCGCATACCGCCTGGGAAAAGGTGGAGTACGGACGGATGAACCTGATGCTGAACACGGTGACCACGCTCGCGCCTCACAACGTGAACTTTTGGGACCTGTCAGCCTGGCACATGGCGTACAACGCTAGCGTAGCAGCATTCAACGATTCAAAGCAGCCGAAACTCGTGCGGCGGTTGCAGGCGCAGCACCAATATTTCATGGTCGGAAAAGACTTCCTTGAGCGCGGAATCGCCAACAATCCCGGCGCATACGTGTTGCACCAGAGTCTGGGAGCAATTTACCGCGACAAGCTGGAAGACCATTGGAATGCTTTCCTGGAGTACGACAAGGCGGCGGCTTTCGCCAGAGCACCCACGTACGAGAAACGCTTTGCAGCCTATGAATTGGCCAAAGTGCCGGGGCGAGAGCGGCAGGCGTGGGAACGGCTCAAACGGCTTTACGACATGGGACCGCAAGAGAGACTGCCCACTTTGGAGAAGTCTCTCAAAGCGATGGAAGAAGCGCTGAGCCTACCCGAAGAGCAGCGAGTTTATAAGACGCCCGTTCAGAACCCTTTAGACATCATCGGGAAGAAACTTCAGATTCCCTAGGAACAAAGGGTTTACAAAACTCCGTTGGCAGTCTTGTATAAAACTGACATGCGTTTTGCTATTTTCGGGGACATTCACGCGAACCTTGAGGCTCTGGAAACAGTCCTCGCCGATGCGCGTGAAAATGGCTGCAGCCATTTCGTCTGCCTTGGCGATGTCGTCGGCTACAACGCAAATCCGCACGAGTGTCTGGAGATCGTCCGGGGGCTGGGTTGTCCGGTGGTGAAGGGCAACCACGACGAGCAGGCTGCCATCAGCGACTCGCTCGACGGGTTCAATCCGCTGGCGGAGGAAGCCCTGAACTGGACACGCGAAAATCTGACCGTTGACGACAAAAAATTTCTCAACGAGTTGCGCCTGGTCCGGCAGGTGCGCGATTTTACCATCGTGCACGCCACGCTCGATACCCCGCACAAATGGGGTTACGTTTTCAATCAGCTCGATGCCAGTGCGAGTTTCAGCTACCAGCACACCAGCGTTTGCTTTTTCGGGCATACCCATGCGCCGCGCGCCTACATCCGCGACGGCCCCGTGATGAGCATCCCGCTCGACAAGATCAAGTTCGAGATGGGTAAGAAGTATTTCATCAACATTGGCAGCGTGGGACAGCCACGGGACGGCGACTGGCGGGCGGCTTACGTTATTTACCACGTGGACAAAAACTTTATCGAGTTGCGGCGTTTAGAATACGATATTCAGACCGCCCAGAAAAAAATTCTGGCGGCCGGATTGCCCAAACGGCTCGCGGACCGTCTGGCCATCGGAAAGTGAAGCGCGGTGCCGTGGCTGCGGGTGGTTCTTCGAGTGGCAGCTTCGACAATCCCGAATCGATCCTGGTCATTAAGCCAAGTTCGTTCGGCGATATCGTTCATACACTGCCGGCGGTAGCGCGTCTTAAGACCGCTTGGCCGAAAGCGAAAATTTCCTGGGTGGTCAATAGCGAATGGTCACCGCTGTTGTCGGAAAATAAGTGCGTCGATGAAGTGGTGTCATTTCCCAGGCAGAATTTTCGCGGGTGGGCCGGACCAGTACGATTCCGGCGATGGTGCCTGGATCAACTGACGAATCAAAAACCTGACCTCGCGGTCGATTTCCAGGGGCTGTTGCGGTCCGCCTGGCTGGTGCACGAGAGCAGGCCCTTCCGCTCGGTGGGGATGCGGGATGCCCGGGAGGGGGCGCGGTGGTTCTATGACTACTCCGCACCCATGCCAACGGGGAAGCCGCACGCTGTCGAGCGCTATTTGGCCACGTCCGAACGGGCGTTACGCATCTACGGGCTACACCCTGAATCGTGGTCGAACCTTGACCCATTATTCCCGCTCCCGGCGGGTGAACCGCCAGAGGAAGCAACCGTCGAGATTCCAGATCGTTTTATTTTACTGCACCCATTTGCACGAGGGCAGGGGAAGTCTCTCACTGAAGAGCAAGTCCAACGGCTTTGCCGTGACCTGGCGCCGCATCGGGTTGTCCTGGTGGGCCGACGAACGGCGCCCCTTCCGGCTCTGCCAGAAAATTGCATCGACCTGCTGAACAGAACGTCGTTGAAGCAGTTGATCTGGCTGATCCGTCGAGCGATGGCGGTCATCACAGTGGACAGCGGCCCTTCTCATCTGGCCGCCGCTCTGCAACGTCCGATGATCGCCATCCATACCTGGAGTGATCCACGGCGAGTTGGTCCATATTGGCCCCACGCTTGGGTATGGAAAAACGGTACGCTCTTGCAAATGAAGCAAATGTCGGGGTTGGCCGACGAGTTTTTTGCGCGGCCTCCACGAGATCTCTCCACCGACGATTTGTCGGCGATCGCGCGGTCAGCTACTTCATTTTCAGATTCTTCCGCATGAAAGTCGGAACATCTAGATCCTCGCCATCCACCATCGTCGGCTCACTTTTGTCAAAACGTCCGCGAACGGCGTTTTCGCCAGTTACCTCCGGCGGCCCCGTGCGCACCGTGGCAGCGGCAGTTGCCTCTGTCGGGTGCAATGGCAAAGCAGGCACCGGGGGAGCCGCAACCGAAGAGCGGGGATGGGTCGGGGAAGACCGGGTACCCGATTGGTGAACCGCATTCGGACTCACCGCGCCGTTTGTGCGAGCACCGAGTGAACTGATCAAAGTTACGCCGAGCTTACCGGCCAGTTTCTGGTCAACCGCCGCACCAAACAGGAGTTGGGTTTGCTCGCCGATGTGTTGGGCTAATTCTTCCATGACCGACTGCACTTCGATCAGCGTCAGGTCATGTCCACCGACGATGTTCACCAAAATATTGGCGGCCTGACCCAGAAGAGTGCCGCGATCCATCAGAGGATTCTGCAGCGCCTGTTCGAGGGCCTGCCTGCCCCGGTCGTGCCCGGAAGCTTCGCCGTAGCCAAACAGGCAACGAGAATCGTGGCTGCGCAGAGCGCTGAGCAAGTCATCAAAACCGAGGTGAATCAGCCCCCGGCGGTTGACCAAATCCACCACCGACCGCACGCTCTGGCTGACGATTTGGTCCGCCCCGGCGAACGCCTCGTGGATGCCGGCTTCGGGCAAAATCAGTTCGCCCATTCGGTCGTTTTCAAAACACATGACCGCATCGGCATATTGCTGAATGGCTTTCAGAGCCTCCTGCGCCTGTTGCCAACGACGCTTCCCTTCAAAGGAAAACGGCATCGTGGCACAAACCAAGACCAAAGAGTTCTGCTCACGCGCAGTTTTGACAATCAACGGCGCGGCACCGGAACCGGTTCCTCCCCCCAAACCCGCACAAACGAGGACTAACGGGACCCCCTCTAAAGCCGCTCGAACTTCGTCAATGGCTTCCTCACCCGCGGCGTAACCGAGTTCCGGGTCGCCTCCGGCACCCAAGCCACGAGTAATGTGCCGACCGAGTTGGATTTTTTGCGTTGCAACGGAGGCAGCGAGCGCTTGAACATCGGTGTTGCAGGCGACGAGATCGACATTCACGGAGCCTTCGAGCACCAAACGGTCGAGGACGTTCGAGCCGGCCCCTCCGATTCCGATAACTTTGATGCGAAAATCGGAATCCGTGGTGTGATAGGAGGCAGAATGCTGAGAATGGGAATCATGCATGACGCGATGGAATAAAGTGGTTGACGGGCAAAGCCTCAACGATGAGTTCGATCACCGAAAAGGCGGCTCTTCAGGCGCATCCACATCGAAGGTTCGGGGTGCTCCAGCTGAGCAAACTGAGCGTACTTTATCAAGCCGAGGGCGGTGGAAAGCTGCGGGTTGGCAAGGGCGGAAGTTACTCCCTGGAGGGGCGGGGGCTGGGCAGGTTGGACGGGTAAACCGAGGATTTCTTCGGCGAGATGATTGATGCCGTGGACGAGGCTGCAACCACCGGTCAAGACGGCGCCTGCACCCAGATAGCGGAGGTAGGGCTCGGTCTCCAACTGCCTTTTGAGCAGTTCGAAGGCTTCGCGCAAGCGGAAATGCACGATGCTGTTCAGCGTTTCGCGTTCGATCTCGCGTCCGGCAAAGCCTGGTTCCGGCGGCAGATGAAATGTTTCGCCCGGGAGGCAGTTGCCCAAGATGGCGCTGCTTTCATCGATCTTGAGGCGCTCGGCCCGCCCCGCGGGGATGCGCAGTCCCAGGCTGACATCGTTGGTGACATGATCGCCGCCGATGGGGATCACGCCGCTTTGCTTGATGGCTCCGTCGACATACACCAGGTAATCCATCGTGCCGCCGCCCATATCAACGACGAGCACGCCCAGATTCTTCTGGTTCTGGCTGACGACGATCTGCGCACTGGCCAGCGAATTGAGAACGACATCTTCCACGTCGAGCGGGATTTCCTTGATGCAGCGGATGGTATTTTGAACGCGGGTGCGAATGCCATGAACGATGTGATAATCGGCTTCCAATTTCGTGCCCAGCATCCCGACCGGCGTCAATACGCCATCCTGCCCGTCCACATAGTAATGTTGAATGATGGCGTGGAGCAGCGCGTTTTGCGATGGGATGCTCACTTCCTTGGCTTTGGTTTTGACCTCCTCCAGATCATCGTCATCGATCTCATCGCGACCCTCCGGCAGTTCAACAACGCCGCGATTGTTGAAGCTGCTGATGTGTCCGCCGGTGATCCCCACGTAAACGCTACGAATGCTCACGTCGCTTTTTTGCTCCGCCTCCGCCACGGCATCGCGGATGCATTTGTGGACGCTTTCCAGATGCACAATTTCCCCTTTGCGCACCCCGACCGATGGAGATTGCCCGAAGCCCAAGACCTTCAACGATCCATCGGGCCGCAAGTCCGCAACGGCAACGCAGACTTTGGTGGTGCCAATCTCCAGACCGACGACGATATTCTCTTTACTCATCAGGCTGACATCCTCTCAAGCTAAAAAATTTGGCCGCAATCACCCGTCCGATCCCGCATCAAGGTGTGATCCCAAACGGCTGAAGACCATGTTTTGCCTTGTGCCTGTGTTGGTCACCGGTCGATTTCGAACCGGTGTGGTGTGTTTCCGTCTCTTTGCCGGACGCAACGACCTTTGCTTTGCCTGAGACGGCGGCGGGTTTGACCGGAGTAGAGGGCGTCGCCGACGCCGATGGCGCGGGGGTGGACAACACGGGCGCTGAAGCAACCGGTTCCGCAACGAACGTGACGGGAACGTTTTTTTGAACCAAGAGGTTAATCGTTTGGGGTTTCTGACTACTCTGATCAAGCATTTGCAAATCCACATCCAGCCGCTTCAACTGGCGTTCCATTTCATCCAGCCCAAAGAGCACTTGTAACCCGTTGCGATCTGTCACTTGCAACCCAAAATGTTTCGACAGATCAATCTCCTGGATCTGGAAACGGGCGGCAATCACCGAATCCTGCTGGGCGTGCAGGAGATCCAGCGCCGCTTTAATCTCCTCGCCTTCCACTTCTTGGCCGTCCGTGCGCGGACCGCCGGTGTAATTCCGAATAATCGGGAGATAACGATCTTGTGATTGAGCATTCTTCGACGGCAACAATACGCCGCGAGCATCCACCAGGTGAGCGCCCGGTGAAGATGCGATCTCGTCACGACTAGCAGCCCCATGTTCCGGTGCCACCCAAGCAACGGGTTTTCGCTCGGTAATTTGAATGCTGATCCGGTTCGGCAGTTGTTTTGAAACCTGGACCTTTTCTACCTGCGGAATCGCTTCGATGCGCGCTTTTGTCCGGTCTAGATTAATGAAAAAAATGTTGGCACCCTTATGCAAGTCGGCGGCTTCCAAAACAGTTTCACGCGCGAGCATGCCATCCGTCTCGACGTTCATTTCGGCCACGTTGTAATCCGGATTCTCGAGCAACAGGGTAGAAACCACTTTTCGTATCCCAAAATACAACCCTGCAGCGACGACGAAGACGAGGAACAATCGAAGAGTGAACCGGTACACTTTCCGCTTACGCAGCCGCCCTGCCTGGCTCGTGCGGACGCTGACATCGAGGACGTGCGAGCGACCACGTTGCTTCGCGGAAGTACGACGAACGTTTGACGATTTGCCAGTTCGAGGGCTGGAGGATGCTGCCATAATGTTAGAACGAATGGCTTTATAGAATCAAAGCAGGGAAACGTTTTGCCTAGCTAAAGATAGTTCAACGATCCGCCGGCAAAGTTCGGGAGGTTCCATCCCGATGGCGCGACCCGCCTCGGGTAACAGGCTGCTCTCAGTCATGCCAGGTATCGTGTTAATCTCGATAACATAGGGTCGTTGGTCGGCGTCCATGAGAAGGTCCACGCGACTATATGTTTCCAACCCCAGCGCGCGGTGGGCAGCGAGCGAAAGTTCCTGAATTTGCGCAGTCAACCTTTCAGCCAGCGGAGCCGGGCAAAAATGATCAGCGGCCCCGGCAGGATTCAGCCAAGGATACTTGTTTTTGAAGTCGTAGAAATCCTGCTTCGGTTTGATCATGACGATCGGCAACGCCAAGTCGCCAACGATGCCAACCGTCAGTTCCTGTCCCGAAATGAGGCGCTCAATCAACGCCTGATCACCATATTTCGCCACATCACGCATGGCGGGCGCGATCCCATCAGCGTCGCGGACCAGATGCACGCCGACGCTGGACCCCTGGCAAGGAGCTTTGACGACGAAGGGAAGGGGGAGCGTAGGAAGTTGATCGACCGCAATCACCTCGTACGCAGGCGAGTCGATTCCTCTCTCATCCAAACGTTTCTTGGTCAGGATCTTGTCAAACGCCAGTTCGCTGCCCCGCACGCCTTCGCCGGTGTAGAGAATAGCGCGGTGCTCGAGAATTTTTTGCAACACACCATCTTCTCCCAGAACGCCGTGGATGCTATTGAACGCAAGGTCGGTATCAGAGGGCAACAAAAAATTTTCGTCCTGAACGTCCACGCGAATCACCTGAGCCGCGCCTGCCTGCTGCAACCAGCCGGCGACATTCGCACCCGAGCGTAACGAAACCTCCCGCTCGCTCCCGGGGCCACCTTCGAGCACGGCAATCCTCAGTTCAGAAAACTTCAGCACAGAGGAAGGACGAGCAGGTTTGTACATGAAATGAGGGGCTATCATGGCCTTCCCTTGGGCTTGTAGTTCACGCCATCAATCCCACGAAAGCACTCGTCCTGGGTCCAGAGTCTGGCGTTGTTGGCGCGCGCGGTGGCCAGCACAATGCTTTCCACCATCGGAAGGTTTAATTGAAAGCTAAGGCGTGCCGCGTTGAGGGCAACCTCCTCGTCCAGGTCACGCACGAGGCCCTGCTTCATTTGGGCAACGGCTCGCAAAGCGTGTCCTTCGCTTTGATTTTGAAGAGTCTTTTTGAACACCTCGTGCAACGAAATAGATGGGACCACGAGCGAGGCAATGTTTTCGATGGCAGCGGAGAAAAACGTCGCGTTCGGGCCGTCGATGAAATATTCAACCCAGGCCGAGGAATCAACCGTATTGTTCATAAGGCGCGGTCGGTCTGCGAACGCCGGATGACCGCGTCCATCCCTTTGAGGAAACCGCGTGTTTGCTTCATCCGGCGGACGGAGATCAGTTCAATCCGTCCGTCGTACGAGACCACTTGAAACTTTTCCCCGGGGCGGAGGGAGAGGGCTTCACGCACCGCTTGCGGTATCACCACTTGGAACTTTGGAGAAAGAGTCACTGTGTTCATGAAGGAGATCGATCCGACTTTCGTAAAGTGTGCGAAAGATCGATGCAACAGTCAATTTCGAAGACGTTTTTCGACCAAGTTTTTTACGCGCAACATTCGCGCGTCGGCTTAGCTAACATTGCTTGCCGGAAACACGCGGCGGAAAGTTAATCGCTGCCGACGATTTGGACTTCGGTCTCGATGCGGACGCCGCTTTTTTCCCAAGCGGTTCGTTTGATCAAATCGATCAGCGCGAGCACATCAGAGGCAGAGGCGCCACCGTCATTGACGATGAAGTTTCCATGGATCTCTGATACTCGCGCGGCGCCAATCTTTGCATTTTTTAGACCCAGGTCCTGGATCAACTTGCCCGCTGGGCACTTCGGCGCGGGATTCTTAAAAATACAGCCAGCGCTGGCGGCGATGGGTTGCGAAGTCTTGCGCTTCGTCGTTGAAGCAGCCAGCAAGTTTTGAATTGTCTCCAGCGAACTTTGATGGCCGCGGAACACCGCCGCCAGAGCGTACTGTTGGATGAACGACGGAACGTTACGATACCCGATCTCCATCTGATCCGGCGTTAGTTCGTAAATCCGTCCCGAATGATCCACCACCCGAACCCGGACCACCTGAGCGAACGTTTCCACCCCCATCGCACCCGCGTTCATCCGTAGACTTCCGCCTACGCTTCCGGGAATCCCCTCCATCCATTCAAAACCGCCGATGCCTGCCTTCGCCGCCATGCCAGCCAGACGTTTCAAACCGACCGCACTGCCTGCCGTGACCTCGCAGGTGGAAGCATTCGTTGCGACCAAGGCAAATTCACCGCCAACAGGGTGAATGACCAACCCATCGACGCCGCCATCCTTCACGAGAAGGTTTGAACCTCGCCCCATCACAAAGATCGGGAGACCGTGATCAGAGGCAAATTTTACCAAACGGGCAAACGCCAGTTCGGTGGTCGGCTCTGCCCAAAAACGGGCTGGACCGCCGACGCGGAGAGTCGTGTGTCTGGATAAAGGTTCGTACAAACTGGCGGAGCCCTGTCCGTCCAGCAGATGAATTAACTCCTCCAGAATTGCGAGGTCTTGCGCCAAGCTCGTGCCCGTTTCGTGAATGTTTCCGGCACCTAGGCTAACGAGGAGATCACCCGCTCTCAACAACGCCCCCGCCCGCGCCGCCAGGCGGTTCAGGTCGGGTTCAAAGATCGCCTGTGAATGGCCTTGCTTGCCCAATGCATCCACGATGAGTTGTCCAGTCACACCCGGAATGGGCAGCTCGCTGGCTGGATAGACGCCGGTGATGACGACAATATCCGCATCGCCGAACGACCGTCCAAACTGCTCAGCCAAAGCTTGGGTGCGCGAGTAACGGTGCGGTTGGAAAATCGTGACAATTCTTCCGGAGTGCCCCGACCTCGCGGTTGCTAACGTAGCACGGATTTCGCTTGGGTGGTGCCCGTAGTCGTCCACCACCGTAAAATGGACTCCACGGTGCTTGAACTCGAAGCGGCGGCGGGCTCCCCGGAAGCTTTCAAGCGCACGAACGGTCGTTGCGAAATCCATGCCTAATTCCATCGCTAATGCGATGACGCTGGTAGCATTGCTCACGTTGTGCTTTCCCGGCACGTTCAGGACCGCCTGACCAAGATGCACGCCGCGTTGGAACACGTCGAAGAACGATTGAAACTGGTTTTGCCTTGGCTCGTCGAAGCGATAATCCGCGTCAGGACCCAAGCCAAAGGAAATGGCGCTCGCCCGCCCCGCGCATAGCCGGGCTGCGTTCGCATCGTCGATGCAGTAAAAAACGTTGCCTTTCGTTTGTGCCAGAAGTTGAGCAAACACCGCTTCAATCGCCGTCAGATCGCGGTAGAAATCCAAATGCTCTTCCTCGACATTGAGCAGGATCGTGTGTTCAGGATGGAACAGCGCCACGGTGCCGTCGCTCTCGTCGCCTTCGGCCACGAAAAATTCACCGCGAGTATCCCAGCGAGCATTCGTGCCAAGAATCGGGATTTCCGCACCCACATAGTGGGATGGATGCAGGCCGCCTGCGCGGAGCACATGCGCCGCCATGGAACTCGTGGTCGTCTTGCCATGCATTCCGGCGACCAGAATCCCTCGCTGGTTCGTCATCAGCGCAGCGAGAGCTTCCGCGCGACGCAACAGCGGCTTGCGCAATTTCAACGCCTCGTCATAAGCCGGATTCCCGATTTTAACCGCCGAAGAATAAATGACGATATCGACATCATGAACGAGGTGTGCTTCGTGCGGACCATAAAATAATAGTCCTTCACCTTGGAGCCGACGCACCTCTGAAGTGTCCACTTTATCGGAACCGCTGACCCGGTGACCGAAGGCCAGAAGCAGCCCGGCCAAACCACTCATTCCAGAACCGGCAACGCCGATGAGATGAATCGATTTGGGAGCAGGCCCGGTCAAGCCTTGAGGATCTCCGGGCTTTTGAGTAAATGTTGGCATTGTTTCTCAAGGGTATCGACCACCAGAGAAGCGGCATCATCTGGTGCCAAACTGCGGGCGGCCGTCGCCATCATGTCAATTTTAGGCTGGTCAGCGAGGGTTTCCAGCACCAAGCGGCTCAGGGTCACGGCATCGGTTTCACTTTCCGGCAACATTAGCGCGGCACCCGCTTTGACAAAAATTTGCGCGTTCAACGTTTGATGATCGTCGGCGGCGGCGGGAAAGGGAATCAACAGGCTGGGCAAACCGAAGTACGCCAGCTCGCTCAAGCTGGCGGCTCCTGATCGGGCAATCACGAAGTCTGCCGCCGAATAGGCTTCCTCCATTTGGTGGTGGAACGCGGCTACATAAGCATTCACCCCCGCCTGCTCATAAGCGGTCCGTGCAAACCCTTCGTCGGTTTTACCGGTGAAGTGAATCACCTGCAGAAGATTTTTCCATCGTGGAAGCGCATCGACAATGGCCTGGTTTAATCCGTGCGCCCCCTGGCTGCCGCCCATGATCAAAAGGGTTCTTTTGAAACCGGTTGGTTCCAACCCAAATTGCTTGCGAGCCGTCGCGGATTCCAACTGCTTACGAAGGCTGGCGCGAATCGGTGTCCCGGTGGTGAAGCAGGTTGTCCGGAGCGAGAAATATTTGGCACATTCCGCGAAGCCAAGGAGTACCGCTTTGGCAAGACGTGCATTCAAGCGGTTCGCCTTGCCAGGGATGGCATTGGATTCGTGGATGAAAGTCGGCAGGCCGAATCGTCGCCCCATCAGCATTGGTGCCGTGGATGTAAATCCACCCATCCCCAAAACGGCGTCGGGACAAAACTCACGATATACCTGACGACAGCGAGCCATGCTATAGGTAAACCCACGCGCAAAGCCAAAGATGGCCGGTGAAAGCAGGCGGGGCATCCCGACTGATGGCAATTTCTCAATGCGGAACGAATCGACGTGGTCCCGTACTGCCAAAGCATCGATCTCCTTCTCCGAAATGAAGATCAATGCTTTATGCCCACGGTCGCGCAAACGCTCTGCCACCGCCAGACCTGGGAACAGGTGGCCCCCGGTGCCACCACATGCAATGACGACATTCATGGACCGACAGAAATAGGGGAAATGTTGGAAAGAGGGAAGCGTCCGGGTTGCATCAGCGAACGCAGATTTTCCATCGCCAACCGCCACAATGCAACGCCCGAATGGCGAATTGTATGAGAATGGAGAGCGTAAACAACTCCACAAGCACCCGTCGCTTGGGATTAATCGGACAAGCGACCCGCACTGAATTCACTCGTGCAAACTCGACGACACCGTACGCACTGCCATTACAGCCTTGGGGTCGTGCGAGCCTGGAGGCAAGCCGTATTTTTAACCTCACCAGTCTCTACGACCATGCCCTGTCGGTAAATATTTAACAGGATTCCGGTGAAGAGGAGGCATAAGCATAGATTCGACCCACCAGAACTGATGAACGGCAGGGGCATCCCTTTATTTGGCAGCAACGCCGTAGTCATGCCGATATTTACGCATGCCTGAAGGGCAATGTTGGTGACTACTCCAAAGCCGAGGAGCATCCCGAAACGGTCACGTGCCTGCATGGATATCAAGGTGCCACTCAAGGTGACGAGCAAGAAAGCCAAGACAATTGCCAGCGTGGCTCGCAACCCCAACTCCTCCCCGACAATGGGAAAAATAAAATCCGTGTGTGCGTACGGCAGGTACTGCATTTTCGCCACGCCGCCACCCAGCCCCAATCCCCAAATTCCGCCGGAACCGAATGCCATCAAGCCCATCCACTGTTGCATTCCTGCTCCATCCTTATATCGCTCGAGGTCGACGAAAGCGACGAGCCGAGCCATGCGCTCTGGCATATGAGTGGCCAGGAAAAGGATGCCTGCCACTCCTGCCACCGCCATCACCATCATGTATAAGGAGTTACTTCCGGCAACGAACATGACGACAACCATCGTGGCGCAAATCAGCAGCGTCGTGCCGAGATCTTCCTCGCGCACGATCAAAAGCATCAATACTCCAACGATCATCATCGGCAGGATGAATCCGTGAAAAAAATGGCTGCTTCGCTGCTCGAACCGGGTAAACCACCACGCCAGTGTGACGATGGCTGCAAATTTCGCCACTTCACTGGGTTGAAAAACGACAGGTCCAAGCCGCACCCAGCGGGATGAGCCGTTCAACCGTAATCCGATGTGCGGAACAAAGCACAGCGCCAGCAAGGCGGTGGAAGCTAGCAAAAGAGGGAGCCACAACTTTTCCCAAATGTGGTAGTCCACCACTGCGGCGGCGACGCAGGCCACGATTCCGATTGCCAGCCATGCGCCTTGGCGTTTGAGAAAAAAGTAGGCGTCCCCATGCGCGTCGTGGGCATAGGCACTGGTACTGAAAAGCATCACCATGCCGATACTGACCAATGCGGTAACGCTCAGCACCAGAATAAAAGCACTGTTTTTGCCCATGAAGGTAATGAAATACCGCGCTGCGAGACGCCGCCATTTTTGATAGCGCTTTACTCAGGACTGCTTCGTTTTCGGTTTGACTTGAACTGGCGGCAACCGAAGTTTTTGACCGGGGCGTATTTTTTTGGGGTCGTCGATCTGGTTCAACTTCAGAAGCGACTCGGAGCTTACCTTGTTCTTTTCCGCAATCGTATAGACGCTTTCACCTTTCGCAACGACGTACAACTTGCCGGATTCAGTACCGGTGTTCCTGACTTTGGCTGACAGAAAAGTTTCGCCGGTTGCAGGAGCCACTCCACTTTTGGAATGACCGTCGATTTGGTTCAGAGCGCTCGTGGTGCTGTCAGTAGGCGCACTCGTAGGATCAGGCGACCAACTCGGCAGCTTTAGTTCTTGTCCCGTCTTTAGACCGTTAGTGACGGTTTCCGCGCCATTGGCCGCAACGAGCGCTTCCAAAGTCACTCCGTTTTCATTAGCAATCAGCGTAAGCGTCTCGCCCGGGCGCACGACATGCACGCCGGGATGAGAATTACCCATGATTGGCATTTTTCGCCCGCTGGAACTATCATTCTTCGCTGGCACTTGGGAATCTTCAGCCTCCAACGCACCGGACGCATCCGGCGAGGAATGCTTCCGATCGCGGTCCTTCAAAACGCTGGAAGCGAGGAACCCACCGACGGCGACGACATGAAGCAGCAGCATCACGATAATTGCGCGCGATAGCCGCATCGTGGGTTCGGGCGACTCATCGGCGACAGCGGGCACCGTTCGTGTTCTTGGCACACGGCGACTCGTGGTCCGCAATTTGACTCTCGGGCTCGATGGAATAGCAGGCATAAGAGGTAAGGAAATGCTGGATGGAAACCTGTTCAGAGGGAGGTAATTGGGCAGTTAACTCGCGGGACGCAGGGCCTGCACTAGAGTTCTGAATTGGTCGCCCCGATCGGCGTAACTTTTGAACATATCGAACGAACTGGTACCAGGTGAAAAGAGTACGACCTCGCCGGGTCGGGCGATTGACCATGCGATGTTTACAGCTTCTGGCAGGCTATTTGTCTCTTCACACGGTACATGCTCACGCCAAGCGTCCGCAATCCGCGCTGCCATTTCACCAATGAGCACGACCCAGCGGGCGTGCTGCCCGACCAATTCCGCGAGGGAATCGAAAGCAAATCCTTTATCTTTGCCGCCAGCAATGAGGATGACGGGGCGCGATTCCGAGATCAAGGCCTTTTCCAAGGCATCCAGGTTAGTCGCTTTGCTATCATTGATATAGAGCACGCGGTCGAGTTCCCGGATCACTTCACACCGGTGTGGCTGCGGCCGATATGCACGGAGGGCCGGTGTCATCTGTGCCGCCGTCAGACCACGAGCGAGACCGATTCCCAACGCGGCCATCAAATTTTCCGCGTTGTGACGGCCACGCAGATGGGTTTCGCGCGGGTCCAAGAGCGGTTCATTCTTATGGTAAATGATCTCGTCCTGTAGATGGATGTCAGCTCCGTGCTCGTAAGCGCTGAATGTCATCCGCTTTGGCGCGATATCAGGCAAGTGGTCCCTGAAATTCACCACCGCCCAGTCATCACAGGTCTGGTTCTCGAAAATTCTCAGCTTTGCGTTCCGGTATTCCGTTTCGTCGGCGTATCGGTCGAGGTGATCCGGCGTGAGATTTAGCCACACACTGATCGCAGGACGAAATTTCTCGATGCGTTCTAATTGGAACGAACTTACCTCCAACGTAATCACATCCATCGGCTGGCCTTGGGCAACAATTTCGCTGTAAGGTTTGCCGATGTTACCTCCGGCGACCGTGCTTGTGCCGACGCTGGTCAGCATGGCTGCAACCAGTTCAGTGGTCGTCGTTTTCCCGTTTGTACCCGTAATCCCGATGACTGGGGTAGGGGAGTTTTGGTAGGCAAGCTCGATTTCAGCAATGACGGGCACACCGAGGGCAAGAAAATTTCGCACCAATACGGTCTTGGGATCGATCCCGGGGCTCAAAATCGCCAGGTCAAAACGCGCCGTGTGATTCTCGGCTGCGGTTCCCGTTATCACGTTCACCCCCATCCCGTTGAGTTTCTCTATTTTGTCGGCTCCGAGAGATTGGGCGGCGGCGCTGTCGAGCACGGTCACGCGCGCGCCCAACGCAATCAGCAGAATGGCCGCTGCCTCTCCGCTGCGCCCTGCGCCAAGTACCGCGATGTCCTGTCCTTGGTAGTTCATATCCAACGCTGAATAGTCATTTCTAACGCAGTTTGAGGGTGGCCAGACCGAGCACCGCAAAGATGATCGATAAAATCCAGAACCTCACTACCACCGTTGTCTCCTTCCATCCCAGAAGCTCAAAATGATGATGCAATGGCGACATGGCAAAAACGCGTTTGCCCGTCAGCTTGAAGCTGGTGACCTGGATGATCACCGACAGGGCTTCCATCACAAATACTCCTCCAATGAGGGTCAGTAGCAATTCTTGTTTGCAGCAGATTGCAATGATGGCAAGAAATCCTCCGATTGCCAGCGACCCGGTGTCGCCCATGAACACCTGCGCCGGATGCGCGTTAAACCATAGAAATCCTAGTCCAGCGCCAACCAGTGCCGAGCAGAGCACAGTCAATTCTCCGCTGCCTGGGAAGAATGGAATTTGCAGGTATTCTGCGACCCGAATGTTACTGGAGGCAAACGCGAGAATGGCAAAGGCACCCGCGACCGTGACGGTGCAGCCTGCCGCCAACCCGTCGAGACCATCGGTGAGATTCACCGCGTTGGAGCAACCCACAATGACCAGCCCGTAAAACACAAATGCCATCCATCCCATGTTTTCGACGAGGGGACGCTTGAGAAAGGGGACGAAAAACTGCTTCTTAAACATTGCATTCGCCGGGCCGTACACAAACAACAGAACCACCGCCACAGCCAGGACGAACTGAGCGATCAACTTGACGCGCCCACTGATTCCCTTGGAATTTTTCCGGGTGACTTTGATGTAGTCGTCCATAAAACCCAGAATCCCGAGATAGACAATGGTAAACAGCGCCAGCCAGACGGATGGGTTGGTTGGCCGCGCCCAGAGAATGGCCGAAGCCACCACGCTGCCGATGATGAGTACCCCCCCCATGGTCGGCGTTCCCTTTTTTCGTCCGTGCGTTTCGTAGAGCTGGTTGACTTCCTCGCGGGTTCGTACCGGCTGCCCGAATTTCAGTGAGATCAATTTGCGAATGATCCGTTTGCCGAACAGGAATGAGATGGCGAACGCGGTCAATGCCGCTGCCAAGCCGCGGAAAGTGGAATATTCGAACACCCGAAGAGGCCCGAAGTACCAACTCAACTTGGATAGGAAGTACATCATACGGTTAGCTGCTCAACGAGGTCTCCCGGGACGTTAACAACGCAAGGATCCGCTCCATTCCTGCCGAGCGGCTTCCTTTAATCAGGATAAGATCCTCCGGTCGCGCAAATTCCCGTAACCACGACGCTGCATCCTGCACTGATGGAACCCACTCGATCTTCGTGGCCGACGATCCGGCGACGCCGCGAGCGATGTGTTCGCCGTTGGATCCCACGGCGATTACCTGGTCCAACTTCTCGTGCGCAGCCGCTTCCCCGACCCGACGATGGCCAGACTCAGTTTCCTCGCCGAGTTCGCCCATTTTACCGAGGACGGCGATTCTGCGTCCTGCTGTCGGCAGTCGCGCCAACGTTTCCAACGCTGCTACTACGGAATCCGGATTCGCGTTGTAGGTGTCATCTAAAACGTGGAATCCATCGACAACCTTCCACTCAAGCCGACCTTTCGTGAGGCTGGCAGTCGATAGGCTTGCCAGGCACTGCTCCCAACCAACCTCGTAAATCCGTGCGGCAGCGAGAGCCAGAAGACTGTTCACTACCATGTGCCTCCCTGGAACGGGAAGGTAGGCGTCGAATCTGTCGGTCCCTACTACCAGGGTAAAGTGAGTTCCTGCCAAAGTCGGCCTTAGATTCTCTGCCCGGAGGTCGCCCCGACGGAAGCCTACCGTCACCTTTGTCGCGGAGGTTCGCCCTGCAAGGTAGGACGCAAACTCTTCTTCAGCCGGGAAAACAACGTGGCCTTTCGGACCCACGGCTTCGGCCAACGCTCCCTTCTCTTGAGCGATGGCTGCCCGTGTTTTCATGTATTCAATGTGCGCCGTGCCGACGTTCGTGATAATTGCAAGTTCCGGTGCAGCGAGAGCGGCCAGTGGGGCAATTTCTCCAGGGTGGTTCATCCCGATTTCGAGCACGGCGATTTCATCTGCCGTCTCCGCATCCAAGAGCGTCTTGGGTACCCCGATGTGGTTGTTGAAATTACCCGCAGTTTTCAGAACGCGATAACGGCTGGCGAGAAGCGCAGCTGTGATATCCTTTGTGCTGGTCTTGCCGTTGCTGCCAGTCACTGCGATCAGCTTTAGAGGCAAACTTTGACGATACTTGCCCGCGATCTTCTGGTAGGCGAGCAGTGTGTCATCAACGTCGATCAACGCGAATCGATCAGCGATGCCCTCGGCCACAAAACCGGACTCCACGATTGCTCCGACCGCTTGACCTCGGGCCACATCCGCAACAAACCGGTGCCCATCGAACTTGTCTCCGCGCAATGCCAGGAACAACGCATCGCAGCCAACCGCGCGCGAGTCCGTGGAAATGTCACAAGCCAGCTGCGACGCATTCCCTCGACGCAGAATGCCGCCGGCATAATCCGCAATGGTCTGGAGATTTAGCGGGTCCACGACAATGGCCTGGAAGTTAGCTGTTGATTCGAGCGCCAGCCGCGGTTGCTCCACGCTGACTCACGACGCCGGGTGATGATGATCTGCCGAATGAAATGTGAGATTCGAATGGCGCATTCGTCCTCCATAGGGACCACGGGGATGCCGCGCGGCCCTGCTGATTCAGCGATCATACTCATCTCCGGGAATTTAGTCGAGATCGACGGGCCTCGCCTCAATGGCAGATCGGGCAACCTGAACGTCGTCGAAATCAATGGTTCGGTCAGCAAACTGCTGGTAAGTTTCGTGCCCTTTGCCAGCGATCAGAACGATGTCGCGGGGCTCGGCCAAAGAAATGGCTCTTTCTATCGCAGCACGGCGGTCCACAACGACCTCGTACGATTTTCCGCCGAATCCTTTTTCAATTTCGTGGATGATAGCTTCCGGTTGCTCGCTCCGCGGATTGTCAGAAGTGATGATCGCAAGGTCGCTCCACTGCTCGGCAGCGCGCGCCATCAAGGGACGTTTGGCGCGATCCCGGTCGCCACCGCAACCAAACACGACGATCAATCGATGCGGATTCAACTCGCGCAAGGTTCGGAGGACATTATGCAAGGCATCGTCGGTGTGAGCGTAATCGACATATACCTGATAGTTCCGCCTCCCCGGAACTAGCTCAACTCGGCCCGGGACCGGGGGGGCTGATGCCAGAGAGAGGACCGCAGCACGGACGGGAATGGCGAAAACAGAGGCCGCGGCCACAGCGGCCAGGGAATTATAGATGTTGAATTTCCCGATCAGTGGTAAACGCACGAGGTAGCTGCGCTCTTGCGCATCCAATTGATAGGAAGTACCCGCAAGTTCCGTTTTAAAATTGCTTGCCTTGAAGTCTGCCCGACTCCCGACTCCGTAGGTAATCAACCGTACGTCCTTTGGCAAGCGTGCACAGAGTTCTGCGCCGTGGCGATCATCGATATTGACGATGGCAACGCCGCGCTTTTTGGACTGGGCTGGCAGCGAATTCGTAAATAGTGACGCTTTTGTTTCAAAGTAGTCCTGCAGACTTCCATGAAAATCCAAATGATCCTGGGTTAAATTGGTGAAAATGGCGGCGTCGAATTCCACGTTGTTCACGCGTTGCTGAGCGATGGCGTGGGACGAGACTTCCATCGCGGCAGCTTTACAGCCGCTGTCCCGCATCCGTGCAAGCAGGCTCTGTAAATCCGAGGATTCCGGTGTGGTGTGACCACTCGGGAGTACCTCGCTGCCGATCTCATACCGCACGGTTCCGATCAGACCGCAACGCAGCATGGCTCGTTCACAGAGGTGCTTTAGTAAGTAACTGGTTGTGGTTTTTCCGTTGGTACCGGTTACACCAGCCACTTTCAGACGGTGAGATGGCTGCTGGTAGAAAAACGCCGCGAGCGATGCTAAAGCTGAACGCGTACTCTCTACTTCAACGCCCGTAACATGAGAAGGTAGCAAATGAATACCGTGCTCCAACGCAACGGCGGCCGCTCCATTTGCAATCGCACGAGCGATGTGGTCGTGACCATCGTGTTTGCTACCCTTTAAGGCGACGAATAGAGAGCCTTCCGAAACCTGCCTGGAGTCGTAGCATATCGAACGGATTTCAACGTCCACGGGGCCTTGCAGCCGCCGCACAGTTTCCTTCGATAACAGAAGTTTGAGTTGCATTTATCTCCAGGAAATCAGTCATGTTCTTCCTTCAAGGCGAGTGCCGTCGAAGGAGATGCCGTTGGCGAAATTGGTAAAGTCGGCTCGATGTTGAGGTAGCGCATTGCCTGCCCCGCGATGGAAGAGAAAACGGGAGCCGCGACCAATCCGCCATAGTTTTCGCCCTGCCGCGTGGTAGCATTGTCCAGCATCACCATACCCACGACCTCTGGGTCCTCTGCGGGAAGAAATCCCACAAACGAGACCACATACTTGCCGGACAGGTAACCTCCTTGCGCAGAAACTTTCTGCGCGGTGCCCGTCTTGCCACCCACCTGATATCCATCGACCGCGCCGTGTTTGGCAGTCCCCTTTCTGATCACATCTTCAAGGGCAGGAATCAATGCTTTGACTGTTTCCGGATTGATGGCCTGACGCACAACAACCGGGGGAAACTGCGCGATGGGTAAATCGTGGTCATCGGTGATCGAATGGATGATCTGAGGCATCATCAACTTGCCGCCGTTGGCAATGGCACCCATCGCCATTACCATCTGCAGGGGGGTTACCGCCACACCCTGTCCCATTGGGATGCGGGTAATGGAAATTTTGCTCCACTCTTTGGTCGGATGGACCATCCCGACAATTTCTCCTGGTAGATCGATGCCGGTGCGTTCGCCAAACCCGAACTGTTTGATGTAGCTGTAAAGACGATTTTCTCCGAGCTGCAGTGCCAATTTCGCCGCTCCAATGTTACTGGAATAGACGAGCACGTCATGCACGGTGCTGGTCGTCATCGGGTGATCGTCGTGCAAGATCTTCGCGCAGTATTCCCAACGCCCCCCCTCGCAATACACCGGTGTGTCGGCTCGCACGAGTTTTTCATTCAACACGCCGGACAGCGTGACAATTTTGAAAGTGGAGCCCGGCTCGATCATGTCGATGATCGCACGGTTTTTCATCTGCTCCGCCTCGGCTTTGGACCGTTCGTTGATGTCAAAATAGGGGCGGCTGGCCATGGCGAGAATTTCGCCCGTTTTCGGGCGCATCAGAATGGCCGTCGCCGTTTCCGGCGCGTATTTCTTGACGGCTGCGTCCAGCTCGCGTTCCACGATGCTCTGTAGTCCGAGGTCAATGGTTAGCTGCACGTTGTAGCCATTGCGCGGCTCCTGCTCCAATCCTCGATGCTGCACCAGTTCCGTCCCCGCTCGGTCACGCGTGATATACTTGTAGCCCGGGTGACCCTCGAGGTACTGATTCATGCTTTTCTCAATTCCCTGAATACCGTGACCTTCGTAATCAGTGAACCCGACCACATGGCAGAGAAGCGAGCCATTCGGATACATTCGCGTGGAGTCCGGCTCGAAATAAATTCCCTGCGCGTTCTTCCTGCGGAGTTCACTACGCAGATCTTCCGCAGTCTGCTCAGGTACCTGACGTTTCAGGACCAGATAACGCCGCTCCGGCGTCAATTTCGTCCGCAACGCCTTCTCGTCCAACTCCAACGAATTAGCCAACAGCTCGGTGACTTGTGAAAACAGCGCAGGCTTGATGTGACTTCCGTCCGCGACAATCTTCCGCATTGGCATATCCCCGGCCAGAATTTCGCCGTGGATGTCGCGGATGGAACCTCGCTGCGCAGGAATGGTCTGCTTCAGGATTTGGGTCTTATTGGCGAGCGCGGTAAATGCGCTGCCTCGTTCCACCTGCAAATAAATCAGGCGATAGGAAAACGCACTGAAAATTATCGCCAGAACGCAACACACCATTCCGGCGCGGAACCGCGCCTTGCGCACGCTGCAAATCGGCGGGTTCATGCGTTTAAAAAGATCGACCGCTTCGGAAGAGAGTCGCAGCAGTTAGGAATGCAGGCTCATTCCTGCTAGCGCCGCGCAGCCGGTTCGTGGGAAATCGTTTGGATTTGATTCCCTACGCTCCGCGTGTCACTCGCCCAACGACCATTCTCCTGCGGATGCAACCGCACGACGGCCTGACCGGTGATTGGGACCAGTTTGATGAAACCTTCGTCCAGACGACGCTGCAGGGCCGTGCGCGAGGTCAAGTTGGAAATCTGTGCTTCCATCACATTATTCTCAGAGATCAACTCGTTAAGTTCCTGTTCCAGATTTCTCCTTTGGAGGCCACTGACATGAAGTTGGTTTTTGAGATACACATAACTCAGCCCCGCAATCGCAAGAAAGGCGGTGACGATGATGCCACGCAACAGCGCAGCAAATTGCAAACGGTTGGTATGACGCTTTGTGTTCGGGTTCATGGACTTGTTGGTGGTGCGGTGCGTGCTGCAGGTGCTTGTTTGGGGAAATGAAAGCTGCGTTGATTAACGCCGAGCGGGTAATCGCTCGAGAGCGCGTAACTTTGCGCTGCGTGACCGGGGGTTAGCGCGTTGCTCCTCGGGCGTTGGCTGAATCGCCCTTTTTGTGATGGGCCGAAACAAGTGACGAGGGTTCGGCCGCGGCTCGGGCCATTCAGGACGGTCGACGGTCGCTGCCGTGGTCTCTCGGCAGAAACTTTTGACGATTCTGTCCTCCAGCGAATGAAACGTGATCACGGCCAAACGTCCGCCTGGTCGTAAACATTCGACCGCAGCTTCGAGGCCTTGCTTGAGCGCACCAAGCTCGTCGTTGACGGCCATCCGCAAGGCTTGAAAAACTTTCGTGGCCGGGTGTTTCGGCCCATGTCTCGGTACGACCTTCTCGACCGCCTGCGCCAGGGCCAGCGTGTCTACAAACGGCGCACTCTCGCGTGCCCGTACGATAGCTGCCGCGATCCGGTGGGCTCGAGGCTCCTCCCCATAGGTGCGAAAGATATGCTCCAAATCTTCTGGGGAAGCACTGTTTACTAAATCTGCCGCGCTCGCACCTTTCGAGGCATCCATGCGCATGTCCAAAGGGCCGAACTTTTGAAAGCTGAACCCACGACCAGCGCGGTCCAGTTGAGCGGACGAGACGCCTAAATCGAGGAGGATGCCATCCACCAGATCGATATGGAATGCGGTTAACACGGTGCGGAGATCGCGGAAATTTGCCTGTTTTACCCGAACAGTGTCGCCATCGTAAACCACTAAATGTTGTATGCAATGCTCAATTGCACCCCCGTCTTGATCCAACCCAATGATTTTGGCCCCTGATCTCAAAATGGCCTCCGCGTGCCCGCCACCGCCCAGAGTGCCGTCCACAAAAACCTGGCCGGAACGTGGCATGAGTGCCGCCAAAACTTCGCTGACCATCACCGGGAGGTGATAGTGCTGAGAAGAGTCTGACGAGTCCTTTGTCATTTGCTGATGGCAAGGGCTAAACGCGAATTTTGGACGCAGGATGCTGCCCCCACCGACGTTTCTCCCGGTCGTGATCGTAGTTCCTCACGGCCCGGTCCACCGTTGTGACGAAATCTGTTGGTCCAGAATGAGATCCGAAGATATAGCGCTTGAGTTCTTGCGGAGGGCAAAGCAAAGCGCTTGGTCCGTTCTGCCACTGGTCACCGTTCGGGGGACGAAATTTGATCCTGATCAGTGAACGAACATCTCCTGCCGGCCGCATCGCAACTTTCGCTATTTGCGTATTAGCTGGCAATATCACTGATAACTGTTCATGAATGTTATTCATATAATTACACTCCGATTAGATTCGCCACCTGTTGAAAGGTGTTGACCTCTGCGATGGAAGCGCGCTCCCAACGTTCAGGATTCCAGATTTCGAAACGGTCGAAAGCACCAACCAGCAGCGCTTCCGTCGTCAGGCCCGCTACTTGAAGAAATTCCTCCGTGACGAGCAGTCGCCCTTGACGGTCGATGATGCAGTGGATCGCTCGGGAGAAGTAATAGCGGGCAAACTGACGCCGATCAGCAGCAGAAATTCGCGGGTCGTTATTGAGCTTGTCGTTCACCTTCTGAAATTCAGCTGGAGGTAGCGCGTATAAATAATTGCTGTCACTGGACGGCAAGAGAAAGACCTCGTCCTGGCCACCCTGGCGCCATCTCGCTGGGATGGTGACACGATGCTTCGCGTCCATCGAGTGCCGGTAGGTACCCGAGAACGTTACTCTGGTGATCGTATCGTCGGCCATGAAAATGCGGGCTCCACTTTGACCCACTTCGTCCCACTTATACGGATGTCCTCTCTTCAGGTCAAAGAAAATAGTGACAATTATCTGACCTAAACTGACGTACATCGCGGTAGTTCTCCCCCGCTGTTTTCATCGTAAATTTCTCCCAATCAAAGGATTATTCAGATAATTTTTACTCAGAGAACTAAATGCCCGCAACGGAGATGACAGCGGAAAGGAAGAAAACTCGCAAATGGATGATTTCGTTCAGCATACGGCGAAACATTCTGCCGATCCGAAGTAGCATTGTAGAAATAACACTGATAAATATTGATGCGGCATTCGCTGGTAGTTAATTCCAAAAGACTTTGACGCAACATCACCTTCAGCGCCGAAATTCATCGGCGCGGTAGTCTCCTTGTGGCATCTTTGCTTTTTCCAGCGAGCCTATATGTCTCAAGAACCTTTCATGCAGGACCTTTTCGCCGAACGGATTGGCGGCAACCGCTTTGGCAAAGACACCGCGATTTACAAATTCGAAAAGATCAAACGGGCCAAGCGCGCAGCCATCGCCGCAAATCCCGACACCGAACTCTTCGACCTTGGGGTAGGGGAGCCCGACGAGATGGCGTACCCCGACGTGGTTGACACCCTCTGCCAGGAAGCGCGAAAACCTGAGAATCGCGGTTACGCCGACAACGGGGGTGAGCCACTCAAATTGGCTGCAGGACGTTACCTGCGACAAATGTGCGGGGTGGATCTCGACGCCGACGCTCAGATCATCCATTCCATCGGCAGCAAACCGGCGCTCGCGATGTTGGCAACGGCGCTGATCAACCCGGGTGACGTGGCTCTGATGACCGTACCAGGCTATCCGGTCTTCGGCACGCATGCCCGTTACTTCGGCGGCGAGGTTTACAACCTTAAATTGGTGCCGGAGAACGCCTTTCTGCCAGATTTGGAATCCGTGCCCCCGGACGTTCTCCGACGCGCCAAGGTGATCGTTCTCAATTATCCGAATAATCCGACGGGCGCGAGCGCGACACCCGAGTTCTTCGAGCGGGTGGTTGCGTTCGCCAGGGCACATCACCTGGCGGTCATCCACGATTTCGCCTATGCGGCCCTCGTCTTCGAGGGAAAACCGCTCAGCTTTCTGAGTACGCCGGGCGCACTGGACGTTGGCATCGAATTACATTCCACCAGTAAGAACTTCAATATGACCGGGTGGCGTTGCGGATTTGTCGCTGGCAACGAGCGCCTGGTAAAGGCCTACGGTGCCGTGAAGGACAACACGGATTCCGGTCAGTTTCTCGCGGTACAAAACGCGAGCGCCTTCGCGTTCGACCATCCGGAAATCACCTCGGGAATTGCGGCCAAATATTCCCGGCGGATGGACCTGCTCGTCCCGATGCTGCAACGCCTGGGATTTTCCGTGGAAAAGCCGCGCGGCTCCTTCTTTTTGTATGTGCCCGCGCCGCGCATCGCGCGCCCCCTGGTCGGCGAGGACCTTCATTTTGAGACGGCGGAAGCCTGTTCCCAATGGATGATCACCGAACATCTCATCTCGACCGTCCCTTGGGACGACGCCGGTCCCTATCTACGTTTCAGCGTCACGTTTCAAGCACCCGGCGGTGAAACCCAGGAACGTCGGGTGGTCGAGGCCATCGAACGGCGCTTGTCACGGTTCACCTACCTCTGGTAGCAAGGAACGAACTCCCCGCGCGCCCCCTCCTTCATGGCAAAGCAAATTTTTGAATCAGACCCTCTCCAGGAGGATGTCGTAGCGTTGTCCAACCGCCGTCGTGCATGTCTGTTGGTCAACCCTGTGGGGGGAACGGTGGCGCGCGACCACGGCGAGCAGGTAGCGGAGATTTGGACGCATCTGCGCGCGGCGGGGATTTGGGCGGAGATCGTGGAAACGCGCGAAGGTGAACCGCCCGGTTTATTAGCAAGCAAGGCGGTGGAGGAGGGGTTCTCGATGGTGATCGCGTGCGGAGGCGACGGTACCGTGGGTGCCGTCGCCAAGGGGCTGGTGGGCACGGATTGTCCGCTGGGGATTCTGCCGCTTGGTACCTACAACAATTTTGCGCGTTCTTTGCGCCTGCCGCTGGACGTGCGGGCGGCGTGCAAGGTTCTCGCACGGGGGAGAGTCAGGCGGGTGGACGTTGGCGTGGCCAACGATGAGCATTATTTTTTCGAGGCGGTGGGTGTGGGCATCGACGCCCAACTCTTTCCCTTGGGAGAGGAGATCAAAGGAGGGAACTGGCGGCGACTCTGGGCGGCGGCAAAGTTGGCTTACCAAGCCCAACCGGCGCGCATTCATTTTGAACTGGATTTGCCGCTTTCGGAGGCCTACCAGTCCGGCGGCAAACGCCGATTTAAAGTCGAACAGCACCCCTACGCAGGTGATGCCGAACACGGGCTGGATTTCTCAGCGTTTATGCTCATCGTCGCCAACGCGCGCTACTATGGCAGCGGCTTCACGGTTGCGCCTGACGCGGTGTTGGATGACGGCTTGTTCAACATCCGCATTTTCAGGAATTTCAGTAAAGGCGAACTGTTGAAACACTTTTGGTCAATCAGCCGCCGCCGCTTTGCCCATAGCTCAAAAATTGACACATTTTCAGCGGCCGAAGTAAACATCACCGCGAAGACCGACCTGCCATTTCACGTCGATGGCTATCAGGCCGGGCAGTTGCCATTACGCCTGAGATCGCTGCGCCGGGCGCTCAAGGTGATCGCTTGAGATCTGATCGAGGTCACCGGTGGCCGGCTTCAAAATAAGCGGCTGAAGCTCGCAAAACACACACACACACACACTCTCTCTCTCTCTGTGCTAACCGCGCTCAATTTCCGAGGGCGAAGCGAGTAGGCGGGGAACGGATTTCCAAATCCCGCCAAATCCGTGACTTTCCAATAACTGCCGATCCGAAAAACCCGGTTCCCAGCCCCGGCAGGGGCGGCAGAGTTTAGCCCGGGGCGTAAGCCCCGGGGAAAAGCGCCATTCGCCCGAAGCCCCCGGCAGGGGCGTAAGAAAAGACGCGTGGGTTTTCCGGATCGGCAGTAAAGGGTCTGCGGTGGGAAAAAGACAGCCGAACCTATCAAAAGTTTATATTACTTTTATTGTATGATGTTTTATTTATGCCGCTTTTGCGCAGGCGGATGCGCCGCTGCGAATAACTTGTGAACGAACCCGCTGGTCTGATGCGCACAACCCCGGTTCCTTGAAATCGTCCTTGCACCTCGTCGTCCCGCGCTGCTTCTGCTACGTTGCGAAAACTTATGGAATCCTCGGAGATACTTGGCGCTTTTAGACAAACGGATGCACTGCTGGATGGACACTTTGTCCTCCGCTCGGGCCTGCACAGCCGCCAATTTTTCCAGTGCGCCATGCTGCTGCAGCATCCACGATTAGCGGAACAGATATGCGGCGCATTGTCCGACCGGCTTTCCGGATACGACTGCGCATCCGTCATTTCACCAGCGATGGGCGGCATCGTGGTCGGCCACGAAGTGGGCCGAGCCTTGGGAAAACGCCACATTTTCGCGGAAAAGGAAGACGGTCGCTTAGTATTACGTCGCGGTTTCAAAATTCAGCCTGCCGAACGATTTATCGTGGTGGAAGACGTGGTGACCCGCGGCGGTCGCGTGCAGGAAACCATTGAGATCGTGCGCCAACACGGTGCGGAGGTGGTTGCCGTTGGCGTGCTCGTGGACCGCAGCAGCGGGCAGACACCCGACTTCGGCTGCCCGTTCGTTAGCCTCCTCAAGCTGGATGTGGAGACGTTTGAACCGGATCGGCTTCCACCGGATTTATTGAACACGCCTGCGGTCAAACCCGGCAGTAAGTGACCCGGAATTAGCCGTACGGGCGGCTACCCTCGTCCGACCGTCCGCGCAGCGAAATCCCTCCAGTGCGGGCAGTCACTTGTTTTCTATCAGGAAATAGCCGAAAAGTAATCACTTTTATGTTCAATTGGATTTTGAAGCAGATCTTGGGTTCAAAGAACCAGCGCGAGTTGCGTCGCATGGCTCCGATCGTCCGCCGGATCAACGAACTCGACGAGCAATTCAAAAAGCTCTCGGATGACGACTTACGTGCGAAAACGTCCGCGTGGAAAGAACGTTTGGCACCCGTGGACGATCCGGCTCAGCGTGAGACGATATTGACCGAAATCTTGCCCGATGCTTTTGCGGTCGTCCGCAACGCCGCCCGGCGCCTCTGCGGCAAAACGTGGCTCGTCTGCGACCAGCCCGTGACGTGGAACATGATCCATTTCGACGTGCAGTTGATCGGCGGGATGGTCTTGCACTCGGGACGGATCGCTGAAATGGCGACGGGCGAAGGAAAAACCCTCGTCGCCACCCTCCCCCTTTATCTGAACGCCCTGACGGGTCGCGGTTCACACCTCGTCACCGTCAATGATTACCTCGCGCGGCGCGACGCCGAGTGGATGGGCGAACTCTACCGTTTTCTCGGCCTGACCTGCGGTTGCATCCAACACGATCAGTCGCCCGATCTCCGCCGCGAGCAGTACGCCTGCGACATCACCTACGGCATCAACAGCGAGTTGGGTTTCGACTACCTGCGCGACAATGGGATGGCCACCAGCCAGGAGCAGCAGGTCCAGCGCGGTTACGTTTACGCCATCGTGGACGAGGTGGACTCGATCCTGATCGACGAGGCCCGTACTCCACTCATCATCGCGGGCCCGGCCACCGTTTCGACCCACCAATACGACAAGTTCAAGCCGGGCATCGAGCAACTTGTCCGCAAGCAAAGTTTACTCTGCAACCGGCTGGTCAGCGAGGCAAAATCCTTGTTGGACGACGGCAAAAACGAAGAAGCCGGCATCTTGCTGTTCAAGACCAAGCTCGGTCAGCCGCGCAACAAGGCGCTGACGCGGGTGTTGGAAGACCCGGTCAACCGCAAGGCTTTGGACAAGGCCGAACTTTCCTTCTACAACGACACTCGCAAGGAAGAACTCTACAGCCTCAAGGAAGAGCTTTTTTTCACCATCGACGAGCGCGCGCAGGAATCGGATCTCTCGGAACAAGGCCGGGAGTTTCTCAACCCGGACGATCCCGAGGCATTTGTGTTGCCCGACCTGATGACCGCCTTTGCGGACATCGACGTTCGCAAGGACCTGGACGACGCCGCCAAGGAAAAGGCGAAAGCCGAGCTCCAGGCCGCCTGCGACAACAAGGCCGAACGCATCCACAATATCTCCCAGCTACTGCGCGCCTATTGTTTGTATGAGAAGGACGTGGAGTACGTGGTCGAAGAAAACAAGGTGGTGATCGTCGACCAATATACCGGCCGCAAGATGTCGGGGCGCCGCTGGAGCGATGGTCTGCACCAGGCCGTGGAAGCAAAGGAAGGGGTGCAAATCGACCGTGAAACCCAGACGTTGGCGACCATCACCATCCAGAACTACTTCCGGTTGTATCAAAAGCTCGGCGGCATGACGGGTACGGCGGAAACCGAGGCCAACGAGTTCCACGACATCTACAAGCTGGCTGTCATCGTCATCCCTACGAACCGCAATATCCGACGGACGGACGGCAACGACCGCATCTACAAGACGCGGCGTGAAAAATACAACGCCGTGGTGGCGGAAGTGAAGGAGTGCCACGGACGCGGCCAGCCGGTTCTCGTCGGCACCGCGAGTGTCGAATCGTCGGAGCTACTCAGCCGGATGCTCAAGCGCGAGAAGATTCCTCACAGCGTCCTCAACGCGAAGTATCACCGTCAGGAAGCCGAAATTGTGGCCCGCGCCGGACAGAAAGGCACGGTTACCATTTCCACGAACATGGCGGGCCGCGGCACCGACATCAAACTCGGGGAAGGTGTGAACGATCTCGGTGGTCTCAATGTGCTCGGCACTGAGCGTCACGAATCGCGCCGGATCGACCGCCAGTTGCGGGGCCGTTGCGCCCGCCAGGGTGACCCCGGCGCTTCCCGCTTCTACGTCAGCTTCGAGGACGATCTGATGCGCAACTTCGGGGCGTCGGACCGCATGACGAGCATCATGGAGCGGTTCGGCTTGGAGGACGGCCAGGAGCTTGAACATCCGCTTTTGAATCGCAGCGTGGAAAACGCGCAGAAGCGGGTCGAGCAGCGCAACTACATGAGCCGCAAGCACACGTTGGAATATGACGACGTGATGAACAAGCAGCGGGATGTCGTTTACGGCTATCGCAACGAAACTCTGGACACGGACGATCCGCGCCATCTGATCGACGAGGTGATCGACGAGGCGATCCCCGCCAAGGTGCTGGATTACCTGCGCGCCGACGACGAGGAGGGGCCGAATTACAAGGGTCTGCTGCAATGGGTGAACATGACGTTCCCGGTGGGTCTAACCGCTGAAAAGGCCGGCTTCGAACAGCGCACGGCGGAGGAAAACGCGAAGTTCTTGGTGGAGACCATTCGCTCGTCCTATCTGAGCAAGTGCAGTCACGAAGACGCCGATGCGGTCAAAGGCCTGGAGCGATACATCGTCTTGAATGCGATCGACCGCCTGTGGCAGGAGCATCTCTTCGGCATGGATGCGTTGCGCGAAGGCAGCCAACTCCAGCGCATCGGGCAAAAAGACCCGCTAGTTGAGTACAAGAACGAGGCCTATGCGATGTTCGTGGAGCTGATGGCCAACATCAAATCCGAGATTCTGCACAATCTGTTCCGCAGCACCTCCAACCTCCAGGCCTTCGAGAAATTCCTTGCGAGTTTGCCGCAAACACTGCTGCACGAGGCGTTGGGCGGCCGGCAACAGCAAACATCCCCCTCCCCGACCGACCTTCCGCCGATGGCGGGCGGGCGGCAGACGCGCCCTTCTCCGGCGGCGTCGGCCCCGGTGGTGGAGCAGGAACTACCGCAACTGGAAATTCCCAATCGGCGTGAGCTACCGAAGGTGGGGCGCAACGACGCTTGCCCCTGTGGCAGTGGAAAAAAGTACAAGAACTGCTGCGGGCGCATCTCGTCCTGATTTCCCGACGCCCGTTGTCTGCTGCCGGGATGGGTCCGGTTTCGGATGAAAACGTTGACGGCATGCTTTTCTGCTGCCGTCAACGGTTCTGTCTTGCTTTGTGATATTTGGTGGGCTATCTGTCCAACCGATTGGACCCTCATGGGTGAAGTTGGATGGTTCTTACCTCTCAAGTTTGGTTACAGGAAGTTTCCGCGGTTTTCGCTGCGTTGTTCTGTCTCCTGATGTGCCGATTGGTGGCAAACCTCTCCTGCGCGCTGGCGTTTTTCCGGGAAGGCAACCTCCCGGTTGGGCAAAAGAACCTCGTTGAGCCGTCCGATCCTCTCCGGTGGAGTGATCCCCGGGCCGCAGTCCCCTGCTTGACCGTTCACGCGCCTCGCATTCGCAAGCAGCTATGCAGCTCGGGGAACCGTGCATCATCACCGATGCGCTCTGCCCATTACGAACCGTCCGAACATCCGTTATTGCAACCGACCAATGAGCTCTTACCAAGCATCCCAATCCTCCCGTGGCTCGCGCCGCGGCTCCAAGAACCGTGGCGAAGGCCGCGCCCCGCGCTCCTTTGATCGCCGTCCTGGCACGGCGAAGAAGTCGCCGCCGACGCTCTGGCAGAAAATTACCTCGTTCTTCAAACGCTCCGACGCGCCCGCGCCGGTGAAACGAGACACCGCCCCTGCCCTGGCAGACCGCCCCGACTCCGCGCCCTCTGCTGGTCGCTCCAAGTCCGCCGGTTTACCGCCACGCGTCGCCCGCAAACCGGAAGCGGTCGAAGTCACCAGCCCCCGCCTCTACGTCGGCAACCTTTCCTTTGATGCCACCGAGAGCGATCTGACGGAATTGTTCAAAGGCGTGGGTCAAGTGGTGACGGTTGAGGTGGTCAGCCATCGACAAACCCAGCGTTCCAAGGGTTTCGCCTTCGTGCAAATGCAAACGGTGGAAGAAGCCAAGCGCGCGGTGGATGAACTGCACGACAAGGAGTTTATGAACCGCAAGCTGGTCGTCAGCGGAGCCAAGAACCTCGATCAACAAGATGGCCGCAGCGAGCCGCGTTTCGCCGCCTGATTGATGCGCTGAGCAATCTGCCGTGCCGGGCGCACGGCACCTGGTAAATTTCGACCACCCGGCGCGTCTCAGGACGCGCCGGGTTTTTGCATGGAAAACGCGTTCTTTATCGTCGGTCCCACTGCCGTGGGCAAGACCGGGCTGGCGGTGGAACTCGCCGAACAGTGGGGTGCCGAGATCATCAACGCGGATGCGTACCAGGTTTACCGCGGGTTTGATCTGCTGACCGCCAAACCGACGCCGGAACAAATGGAACGCGTCGCGCATCATCTGGTCGGCTGTCTGGCAACCAGCGAAACCTACAACGTCGCCCGGTATTTGCAGGACGCCTGCGCCTGCAAGGAACGCATCGCCGGACGCGGCAAGACCGTGATCGTGGCCGGTGGCAACGGCCTTTACGTCAAAGCATTGACTCACGGCCTATCGCCCGTTCCCGCCGTGTTGTCCGAATTGCGCGTCGAGTTGGAAGCTCTTTCCCTGGAAGATTTGCTGGCGCGTTTGCGGGCCCACGATCCCGGTGCCTTGTTGCTGATCGACGTTCAGAACAAACGCCGCGTCGTCCGCGCTTTGGAGGTATGCATCGCCACGGGCAAACCTTTCGCTGCCTCTCGAACCGAATGGCGGCCGAAACTTCCCTCTCCCCGGAGGGGGGTGTTCCTGATCCGGGACCGGGCGGAACTTGTCTCAAGGATTGATGACCGCATCGATGCGATGTTTGCCCGGGGAGTGGTGGACGAGGTACGCATGGCGGACATGGAGGGATCATCCTCCACGGCGCGTCAGATTCTCGGGTTAGCCGACATCCGGTCTTATCTCGGTGAACGCATGGACCTTGCTACGTGTCGTGAACGAATCAAGGTTGCCACTCGCCAATATGCCAAAAGGCAGGTCACCTGGTTCAAACGGGAAGATTGCTTTGTTCCCATCAACCTGTCCGGTACCAAGGGTGCGCGGGAGCAAATAAACAAGTTGTACGACAAATTTTCCTCGAACGAGATCACGGATGCAACGGCACCGGGGATCGCCGCGAGCGACGTGGACGATCAGGGAAAGCATGACGGGTGCGAATTTTAGCCCGCTCGGCTTTCTTGTTCTTCCGCATGGTCTCATCGACCCCGGTCCTGGAAATACAAAGCACGCGATTCCCAGACCCGCTTTATTGGGATGTTTTTTGTCGGCGCGTGGGCTATCCCTGCCTGAACTACGCCGAAGTTCCTGAAATATCAGGGTTCACCTGCCCGGCGGGCGCGCACCTCGATCAGAGTGAGCAGGCAGCTCTTACGTCGGCGTCGGCGGATGTGCTCGTCGGTCGAAAGCTGCTGCCTTGATGGTGGCTGACGCCGACCCCACGTGATCGACGGCCAAAGAATTTACGCTTGCGGCAGTCTCGGGCTGCGACGAAACTTCGCCCAAGGTCGTTGCAAGTGAGATCAGACGGGCAGCGGTGGGATTCACTGCGAGAGTGAA
>CAHJWO010000005.1 GCA_903642295.1 PVC group bacterium
CAGGTGGACCGCGTCGTCGGCAGGCCCTTCGCCACGCGCTCTCCGGTGCTCGGGCGGCATGGGATGGTTTGCACCAGCGTCCCGGCGGCGAGCCAGGTCGGGCTGGACGTGCTCAAGCGTGGCGGCAGCGCGGTGGACGCCGCCATCGCCGCCAACGCCACGCTCGGGCTGATGGAACCGATCTCTAACGGCATCGGCGGTGACCTCTTCGCCATCGTGTACAGCGCGAAGGAAAACAAGCTCTATGGCCTCAACGGCTCGGGCCGCTCGCCGCTCGGCCTGTCCTACGACGAGATGCGCGAGCAGGTCGCCAGGCTGCATCGCAACTTCCTGCCGCCGGTCGGTATGTTGTCCATCAACGTCCCCGGCGCGGTGGACGCCTGGGCGACGCTGCACGACAAATTCGGCAAACTCAGCCTCGCGGACGATCTCTCCGGTGCGGTCAAATACGCGGAGGACGGTTTCCCGGTCACGGAGACCATCGCCTTCTACTGGGGGCGCAATCTGCTCGCTTTCAAGGATCTTCCCGGCGCCTGGAAGGAAACTTATACCATCGACGGCACGGGCCGCGCCCCGCAGGAGGGCGACGTGTTCAAAAACCCGGCGCTTGCCCACACGTTACGCCTGATCGGCGAGCAGGGCCGCGACGCTTATTACAAAGGTGAGATCGCCGACAAGATCGATGCCTTCATGCAGGCGAACGGCGGCTACCTGCGCAAGGCCGATCTGGAGAAACACCACTCCGAATGGGTCGAGCCCGCCACCACGAATTATCGCGGCTACGACGTGTACGAACTGCCGCCCAACAGCCAGGGCATCGCCACCCTGCAAATCCTCAACATTCTGGAAGGCTTCGATCTGAAATCGATGGGCTTCCAGACCACGCAAACTTTCCACACGTTGATCGAAGCCAAGAAACTCGCCTGGGCTGACCGGGCGAAATTCTACGCCGACCCGGATTTCTTCAAGGTCCCGCTCAAGGGGCTGATCTCCAAACAGTACGCCGCCGAGCGCCGCAAGCTCATCGACCCCGACAAGGCACTGCCCACCGTGGATGCGGGCAACCCGAATCTGGAACAGGGTGACACCATCTACATGTGTACCGCCGACGACGAGGGCAACATGGTCTCGCTGATCCAGAGCAATTATCGCGGCATGGGCAGCGGCATCAGCGTCCCCGGCCTCGGGTTCATGTTTCAGGATCGTGGCCAACTCTTCACCCTGGAGAAAGGCCACGCCAATGTGTACGCGCCGGGCAAGCGTCCGTTCCAGACGATCATCCCCGGCTTCGCCATGCACGACGGCAAGCCGTGGCTGGCTTTCGGGGTAATGGGCGGCGGGATGCAGCCGCAGGGACAGGCGCAGGTCCTTACGAACATGATCGACTTCGGCCTCAACGTGCAGGAGGCGGGCGACGCCGCGCGCTGGCAGCACGAGGGCACCAACGAACCCACGGGCAGCACGCTGACCGAAGGCGGCGCGGCGGGCAATCCGAACACGACGGGTTTCGTCGATCTGGAGAGCGGCGTGCCCTACGAGGTCGCGCGGGGCCTGCGGCTGAAGGGGCACGACATTCGTTTCGACCTCGGCGGCTACGGCGGGTATCAGGCGATCCAGGTGCAGGAACACGCCGGTCAGCGCGTCTATGCCGGAGCCAGCGAAAGCCGCAAGGATGGGCAGGCGGCGGGGTATTGAAGGGAGGGAGGGCTCTCCGAGCCCTGCCCTGACTGTCCGGAGAACGACCGACTTACGCCAGCACACCCGCGAAAACGACGAACCGACAGTCACGGACGGCTGGGACAGCCGTCCCTCCCTGGTTATTCCGTCTTCAGATAAACGCCCTTATTGGTCGTCCAGGCCTGTTCCAGACTAGCGTAAATCTGCTCCAGATTCGCCTTCGTCCCGATCCGGTATTCCACCGTATGCGCGTGGGTGGTCGTCGGATAATTTTTCACGACTTTCTCCCATACCCGCTCAACAGGCATTCGCTCTTTGGCGAGATCCTGCACGCGCTTTTGCAAAGTCTCCAAGCTCGCCGGTGCCCCCGCGCCGACATTCGCGGGCTTGGCGGCCATCGCTTCCAGGAAATAAAAACGCGCCTCCACGCTGCTGGCCGTTGCCACCGTGACCTCCGTCACCCGGGCCGCGCCGTCCACGACATACTCGTGCGTACTCACCGACTGCAAGTTCCGCAGCGCGACGAGGTACGTCCCGCCCGGCACCTCGCAGCGCCAGAATCCGGCGGGACCGACCGTCGTCGTGCCCGTGGGCGACGGGGAAGGGGCAGCCTCCTGCCCCCGGACTACCCAGGGCAGCACGATAAAAACGATCCATTGAACCAGAAGATACCGACGAGGAAAAAGATAGTTCATCACAGGGAAAAGAAATGACCGCTGAAATCCTCCGAGCATCGTGGAAGGTTCAGAGAAAAGAAAGTACCGGCCGCACCGCCCCCCCGAACCGCTAAACCCCCAGCAGTGTTGCTGCCCCCGGACGCTCCCTTGCATCTTGGACCTTGAACCTTCCTGGAAGCTTGGTTTCTTGAAACTTCAACCTTATTTGAATGGACTCTACTTCTCCCCAGAAGGTGGTCGTCGGCATCGGTGAAATCCTGTGGGACCGTTTCCCCACCGGTGACCGGCTCGGCGGCGCACCTGCCAATTTCGCCTACCACGCGGCCCAACTTGGCGCGGAATCCTACGTCGTTTCCCGCGTGGGCAACGACCCCGACGGCGAGGCGATCACCCGCCGCCTGAGCGGCCGCACCGATTACCTCCAGCACGACTATGACCAACCGACCGGCGTGGTCAACGTCACGTTGCACGACGGCGAGCCCACCTACGCCATTGCGGACCCGGCGGCGTGGGACTTCCTCGTCCTCACCGACGATCTGCGGCAACTTGCCGCCCGCACCGACGCCGTCTGCTTCGGCACGCTGGCGCAACGGCACGAGGGGACGCATGGGACCATTCGGGAGTTCCTATCCGCCTGCTCTCCCCACGCGCTCCGGCTATTCGACATCAATCTGCGCGCGCCCTTCTACACGCCGGAAATCATCCGCTCCAGCCTCGAAGTCGCCAACATGCTCAAGTTGAACGAGGACGAGGTCGGCGAAATCGCCGCCGTCTGCCAACTCACGTCCGGCGACCCCGTGCCGGAATTACTGGGCCTCTTTCCGCATCTAAAGCTCGTGGCCGTCACGCTCGGCGCAAAAGGGAGCGCATTGTACGTCCCCGGGCACGAGCCGATCCGCACGGGCTCGCCCGAAATCGAATTCTGCGACGCCGTGGGCGCGGGCGATTCCTTCGCGGCGACGTTGGTGACGGGTCTGCTGGCCGGTGACCCGGTGGACCGGATCGCCGACCGCGCCAACCGGATCGCGGCCTTCGTGGCCAGCCAGTCCGGCGCGACCCCCCTGCTGCCGGACACATTGCGGAGATAAGATTTAAATAACCACCCGCACGGGAATCGCCGGACACAACTCCGACCCATTGCCCAGCGCGCCCGCCACGCCGTAAAAAGTCATTCGGCCATCCTCGGCGCACTCCCAACATTCCAGCGCACCCGCCTGGAAATACAGCGCCCGTTTTTCGACCATCTCTCGCTCGTCGTTGTGAGGCGACATCACTTCCACGCAGATTTCCGGCGCCAGGGTGTAGATCACCGGCTGCCGCCGCTCCGGGCTGGACCACGCCACGTCGGGGACGCGCACGCCATCGGTGGTCTGCACCGCGCATTCGACGATCACCCGTCCTGCCGGCAGTAATTGCCGTAGCAGAAGTACGATCTCCGCTTGATATTCGCCGTGCCGACTACGCGCCGGACTCATGACGATTTGCCCGAGGCGGTTTGTTTCAATTTTGTAAGGCAGGTTGCGCAACGCCGGATCATCGCAAATTTCCTCCCAGGTCATGGTCATGATCATGCGGTTTTCGTTCAACGGCGTCAAACCACTCTTCACATTGACTTGGCCGGGTAAGCTCAGTGCAATAAGTCCAGCAAGCTCTTCGCCGTATCGAGCACGGATTGCGTGCCCTGCTTTGCCTTCTTGATCGCCGCGTCCTCCACCGCCGCGACCAACCTCGGCGTCAGGTCCTCGCTCGGATGATTTGCAGGGCCGCTCAGCTTGACGGTGGTCCAGAGGTAACCGTCCCGCTCGGGCTGCTCGAACACCTGGGTGCCTGCGGCTGACAGCCAACGCAGAGACGACCGCGCCATCCCCACCTGCATGGTCCCGTCCATTTGCCCGCCGCGCACGGAGAAACCGCCTTCCAGCCGCAGCAACCCCTCGCTTTCCACGAGCAAATTTGTAACCGTCACGTCCCCGTTCGCCCATTCGAAATCCGCGCGCGCTTTTTGCAACGGAGCCTGCCGGTACCGCTCTGAACCCGCGAACACCGCCAACTGGTCCATCATCGGCAGCGCGCTCAGCCGTCCGTCCCGCAACTCGACGTGCCCGGTCGCGCGCCGGTCCCCCGCCGCCGACCCGGTCACGTGGACGTTTCCATGCGTCAGTCCCTTGAGCCGCCCGCGCCAGTCCTTCGGCAGATACGCGGCGGCAGGCAAGGCATCGAAGTCCGCGTTCAGGTCCAGCTTCCGCTCTCCGTCCAACCCCTGCTTGCCGGAAATCTCGATCCGCCCGCCGTCTTCCACCTGACCCTCCACGCGTGTGATGAACAAATCGTGCGCCGCCGACCGCAGCGCGAAACTCCCGATCCGCACCGCCGGAAAGTGCGTCTGGGTCAGCCGACCTTCCGTACCGTCGATCTGCCAGGTGCGGTTGTCGCTGTCCAGCGGTTTGGCCGTCAGCCGCGCGCCCGCCAACTTGCCGGTGGATTCGGGCTTGTCTGCGTTCCACGCCAGTGAAAAATCGTCGATCTTCACCGCGCCGATCTCCACGCGGTTCGGCAGCCAGTCGTCAAAAAAGCCCGGCGGCCGGCGCGGCGAAGACGCCGGAACCGGTGGTGGCGTCACCGGCCCGTTCTCCGTCAGCGGCGGCGCTTCCTGCGGCGTGGGATGTTCCGCCGCCAGGGTCACGCCCAGCCGTTGCACGTCAATGGAATCCACCCGCCACGCGCGCCGCCACAACGCGCTCAACTCCAGCCGCGTGCGCACCTGCTCGGCGGTCATCCTGGCGAGCGGGCTTTCCGCATGGCCCACGGCGTCGAACAGAGCGCTGTACACTTCGGTGTCCTGAAATTGTAAAGGGCCGAACTTCGCGTCGGCGTGCAGCGCCTGGGACGCCTGCTGATCCACCATGCGCCGGAACCCGTCGCCGCGCAGGTAACCGTAAACCCACATCCGCAGCCCGAACAGCCCGGCGACCACCAGCAGCAGCGCCGCCAGCGGAACCAGCGCCAGCCAGAGCAGCCGCCGGGAACGGGCGTCGGAACGGCTGGCACGCGAGGCGGGAAGAGGAGAACCAGTCACGCGGCAATCTAGGCGTAAAATTCGCCGGGAAAAGTCCGAAGTAACGCTCCTCTCCTTCGCTGCCATTTCTCTGCTCCGTCCACAAAAGCGCCTCCATCCCACCCCGCCTACATTTTTTCCTTCATCCTTCATCCTTCATCCTTCATCCTTTTCCCCGTGCTCTCCCTCGAAGACATCACCCTGGAAGCCATCGGGTCCGATCCGCCCCGGCCTCTGCTTGACGACGTGTCCCTGCGGATGCGCCGCGGCCAGCTTGTCGGCGTCGTCGGCCCCTCGGGCTGCGGCAAATCGACCCTGCTCAAGCTCATTGCCGGGCTCAGCGAACCCACCGCCGGCACCGTCCGCTGGGACGGACGCGACCTCGCCACCGAGAGCGACCTTCCCCCGCATGAACTCGGCTACGTTCCGCAATTCTCCACCTCCCACGGCCTGCTCACCGTACGTGAGTGCGTGGATTTCGCCGCCCGCCTGCGCGTGGATGATCCCGATTCGAACGCCCGTGCCGCCCGCGTGGACGCTCTGCTCCAGACCACTGGTCTCGAAAACCTCGCTGACCGCCAGGCCCGCGTGCTCAGCGGTGGTCAGCGCCGCCGACTCTCGCTCGCCATTGAGATGGTTTCCTCGCCCTCCCTGCTCTTGTGCGACGAGGTCACCAGCGGCCTGGACCCCGGCAGCGCCCACGATATCCTCAAGCTCCTGCACGACCTTTCCCGCGCCGACGGCGGCGACCGCCGCGTGGTCATCAACGTGACCCACTCGCTTGCTGATCTGCACCTTTACGACCTCATCCTTGTCCTGTTCGAGGGCGTGGTCGTCTTCCACGGCCCGCCCGGATACCTCGCGCACTACTTCCGCCTGGAACACCCCGACGAGGTTTTCTCCCGCCTGGGCACCCGCCGCGCCGACCAATGGCGGGCCTCCTGGCGCAAGCACGGCCCCGCCTTCACGAGTTTGGCCGGTCTCGATCAACCCGAACCCCCACCGTGGCCCGTCGCCACTGTCGTGGCAGACGGCGCGTCGGACGTCCTTCCCGCCGGGGAGGATGAATCGCACCACACCCCGCCCGGGCCCTTCGCGGACCTTCTTGCGGCCAACGCCGCCTACGAGGCTGCCGCGAAAAGCCGCCGCGACGATCTTGAACCGACCAGCCCGACCGACCTCGAATATCCCGACCCGGATGCCTCTTTTGCTTCCGAAGCATCCGAGAAAGCGGAAGAACCCGACGCCGAAGACGTGAGCACGTCTCCCGCAGAGCCATCTTCCTCGTCCGACGCCGAGCTTGAATCTGCCGTTCCGGATTCCGATCTCGCGCCCCCCGCTTCCGACGCCGCCATCACACCCGGTTTGTTCACTCAATTCCGGGTCATTCTGGAGCGTCGCCTGCTTCTCTTCGCGCGCGACCGCGCCCAACTCGGCCTGCAACTCGCGCTCATCCTGGGTTTCCCGTGCCTGGTGGTCATCTTCGCCCTCAAGGGCTTGCCCGCCATTCACAATCTTTCCCTGCAAAACAACCTCTCCATCGTGGAGCAACTGCGCGAGAGCACGACCTATCTCGCGCAATCCTTCGAGGTAGGCGGGCTCGTCAGCGGGCTGCTCCTTTTTCAAATCATCCTCCTTGCGCTGATGGGCTCCAATAACTCCGCGTTGGAAATCGCCGGGGAGCGCCACCTCTTCGAGAGCGAAAAACTCGCCGGTCTCTCCACCGCGAGCTATGTTGGCGCGAAGTGCGCGTTCCTGGCGCTCCTCGTCACTGCTCAGTCCGTCTGGATGGTGCTGTTCGTGCATCTCGTCTGCGGATTTCCGGGTGACCTCTTCGGCCAGATCGGCCTCCTCTGGCTGGCGGACGCCGCGCTCACGGCGGTTTGTCTGGCGTTCAGCAGCTTCGCCCGCACAGCCCAGCAGGCTTCGCTCATTTCCATCTACTTCGTCGGCTTTCAGCTCCCGCTCTCCGGCGCGGTTCTGGCGTTGCCGGACTGGGTCGCGCACCTCACGCGTCCGTTCATCGCGGCTTACTGGGCCTGGTGCGGCACGATCCAGACCCTGCGCGACACCCGCTTCTACGACCTGATCCTGAAGACCACGAAGACCGACCTCGCCGCCCTGCCCACCTGTTTCTGGGTGCTCATGGCGCACGTCGTCCTCGGGGTCGGGCTCACCTATCTGGGCAGTCGCCGCAGCCAGTGGGATTAAAAGGAACCAAGAAATCAGGGAAGGCCTAAGGTTCAAGGTCCAACCATCAAACGGTGCCCGACCCCCACTGCCCGCCAGCCAAAATAAATAGAGCGGAGCCTGAACCCGTGTACATTCCCGCTCCGCCCTCGAACCTTAAACCTTCTTTGGATTCTTGGTTCCCTGGTTTCTTGGTTCTTCTTCTCTCATGGCTCGTCGTGCGAACTCTAAAATCCGTCCCCTCTGGATCGCATTGATCCTCGGCGCGCTCGTCTTGGCGATCATCATCGGCGTGATCGTCCAGAACACCGGCGGCGAGCCCTACCGCACGCTACCGGAACTGGACATGGCTGAATACCTCAACAACGCCAACAGCCTGCAAGGCAACGTGTACAAACTGCGCGGGCAGATCGCCCAGTCGCTGGCCTATTCGCGCAGCAAAGGCCGTCTTTTCTCCGTGGAGGTCAGCGGCAACAACAATAACCACAACGGCAACTCCACGGGCGACGTGGTGCCAATCCTCGTTCCGTCGAACCTGAGCTACCTCAATTTGCAAAAAGGCCAGCGCTACATCTTCCGCCTGGAGGTCGGGGACGGCGGTATCCTCAAGGCGCAGGACATGAAGAAAACCTCGTCGTAAATTGATCGGGGTCCGCCTTCAGGGTGTTGCTGCCTCGGCTGGCTGGCTGCCCGCCTGGCTTGCGTCAACGTTGGTAGACGCGTAGTCTTCGGAACTTCCCGCCCCGCCATGAAACTCCGTCGCCGCGTCCGTCAATTTGTCGCTTTCGCCGCTTTTCTTTCCCTGCTTGCCCTTTCTGGCGCCGTCCGGCTCCACGCCCAGGTCCCCGATGCCGCCCCGCCGGCGGCACCCGCCGCACCCGCCGCGTCCGGTCCGGCGGCGTTGCCGCCCGGCGTGGACCCGAACATGGCTGCCGCCGCCAGCAACCTGTTCAGCAAGGACGTTCCCTTCCTCGATCCCGGCGGTGAGATGCTCAGTTGGGACGGCCACCACTGGAACGTCAACAACAACCGCATCTTCGGTGCTCGCTTCGAGAAATACCTCAACGCCGACGCCGAAACCGGTGCTGACGCGGCCAAATACCGCCAGATCGTCCAGACGATCCTGACAAAACTGTCGCCCTACCACCTTTCGCCCGCTGCGATGGACGAAGCCTACAAGCTTCTGCCCCAGGCCTCCAGCTTCGAGGCCGACGCCGGTCTCAGCGATGCCCTCGCCTCCAGCATCTACAGCGTGTGGCAATCCCGGCGCGAGAACGCCCGCATCGCCCAGGCCGACGCCGCGATGGACGAGGAGCGCAAGAAAGTCGAGTGGAACGCCCGCATGACCAGCCAGAACTACGCGGGCGATCAACCCCCGGGCAAAAACGCCACCAAGGCCGAGCAGGACCAGTGGGAAAAAGATCAGAACCAGAAGCGCGACCTCCAGATGCAGCCCTACCTGACGCGTATGGTCGAGATCAAAGCCCTTACCACCGCCCATCAAGCGTCGCGTGAATTTACTCAGCTTCAGTCCAAGGTCGAGTTTCAGGCCCTCATCGTGCAATTCTTCCTCCAGCGCCGTTTCCAGCACGTCCTGATGGCGACCCAGTTCTACCGCGCCGTTTTCGGCGAGGGCGACACCTCGCTCAAGATCGGCGACGATGCGAAAAAACTCTTCTCGCAAACCACCGGCATGCCGCCCACCGTCAGCGTGCTCGACTCTCTTTCCAAGGAAGCGATGCGCGACTCCCGCGAGGGGGTCGAGGCTTACAAATTCCTTCTGGAGAAAAACGAACTGGAAAGCGCCACCAAGCGTCTCGCGGAGGCCTTTGCGGTCGGGGAATATCTGCCTGAACTGCGCGTTCTTCCGCGCGACGGCAAGCGTCAGGCGCTCGAATTCACCCAAAAAAGCAATCAACTGATCAGCGCATTGGATGTGAAGGATTACACCCTCGCGGCCAAGCTCGTGCGCGATCTCGAAGTGACGGCCCGGGATTTCGACAACAGCAAGCCGATGGCCGCCATCGAAACCGCCCGCACGGTGGCCGCAATGCACCTTGCCAAAGCCAAGAACGCCGCCGTCAGCAACGACCGTGTCACGTTGGAAGTCGAACTCAAGCAGGCGACGGAAATCTGGCCGCGCAACCCGGCGCTCAGCGAACTCAGCGCCGCGATCTTCGCGCAGGGCGACGTGCAGCAGAAAGCCCTCACGGACTTCGACCAACTGCTCTCGCAGCACAACTACCGCCAGATTTACGACGACCGGATGCGTTACATCGCCGCCGTGGCCATGTCGCCCGACCGCCAGGAATCGCTGAAAAAAGTGCTCGACGACATGACGAGCATCGAGACCGCGATCCTGCGCGCGCAGGAGGTCGCCAAACGCGGCGATTCTGCCGGTGCCTGGGAGACGGTGGAAACGGTGTTCAAGCAGTTCCCCGATGACAACAAGCTCAATCAGGTGCGCGCCTCCCTCACCACCGAAGCCGCCGACTTCGTGCGCACGCTTCGCACCGCCGAAGGCCTGGAAACCAAGCAGCAATACGGCAGCAGTCTCGCCTGGTATCTCAAGGCCCAGCAACTCTATCCCGCCAGCACCTATGCCAGCGAAGCGGTGGAGCGCCTGGTCAAGGAAGTCCTGCCCGAATCCTGAAGTCTTCTTCGCCTGGATCAGCCTCGCGCAATCTCCTCTCTCAACTTCTGTCATCCTGAGCGAGTGTAACGAGCCGAAGGACCTTCCACCGTCGAGAACGCCAAAGGCTGACCCAACCGAGAGTAACGTTAGACTTTTCTGCCACCCATTTTAATCTCACCCTCGATAGTGCCGTAGCCAATCGCTTTGCCAGCGTCCGGCGGGATCATATTCCCTCTGCTGCCGCAAAAACTCGCCGAACTGCGGATAACAAGCATCCACCTGTGCGCGGCTCGCCCAGCGGTGATACGTCAGATAAAAATTCCCGCCCATCTCCCGTGCCAGGTCGATCAACGCACAAAACGTCCGGGCCGCCTCGCTGACCGCCTCCGCCCGGTGATCGATGTGCAGATTGAAAATCACGCACGCAAAATCTTCGGTTGCCCACGCGAGGAAGCTTTCATCGTCCCGCTCGATCAGCCGCACCGTGCCGTAAATCACCACGGTCCCGCGCTCGCGCAACAATCCCGCTGCCCGCTCTAAAAACGCGGCCAGCCGCGCCCGGGGCACGTAGAGTTCGGTGATCATTTCGCTGCCCGCGCAGCCCCGGCCCAGCCGCCGGTCAATCCCGGCGTGGTAGCCATCCACGTAGGTGCCGAGTTGATGCGTATCGCTCCAGTAGGTCTGCCCGTTGGTCGCCAGGTAGTAGCGGCAGTATTCCTCGAACGCCCGCCGCCGGTCGGTGTGCGCCAGCCACAACAACTGCTCCCAATCTTCCGTTTGCAGATGCTTCTGCCCCTCCGGCACGGGTCGGTTGTCCTCGACGGGGCGGTAGCACGAGAAGACGCCGCGTTGCAAAAAATCAGGCGAATGTTCGTCGGTGCAAAACTGAAAATCGCCGTACTCGTATCCTGCCGCGATCCGGCTCTCGAACGCCGCCATCAGGTCCGCCGCGCGGACGACTTCCACGCGCCGCTTTACCGGGTGTCGCCGGTCCAGTCGCAGGGTCACGTCGGCGATCACGCCGAACCCGCCATACCCACCGATGACCAACCGGAACAACCCCGGATTTTCGCGGCGGCTGCACACCCGAGCCACGCCCTGTGCGTCCACGAGGGTAAACGCCTCCACGTCGCCGATGATCGGCGCGCGCCGCAGGCCCCGCCCGTGGACGTTGGCCGAGAGCGCGCCGCCCAGACTCAGGTTGTCGGCCCCGGTCTGCTTCTGACGAATGGTCCACACCACCGCCGCGCCCTGCTGCCGTGCGTGCAAACCGTCGATCAACTCCGGCCACCGGATACCCGCGTCCACCTTGACGATCCCTTTTTCGGTGTCCAGTTCATGAATGGATTTGTGTTCGCTCAGGTCCAGCAGGAGCGTGCCCTCGCCGAACTGCTGGCCGCCCATGGCGTGCCGTCCGCCGCAGATCGACACGGACGATCCGGTCCGCGCCGCCTGCTGGATCAGGCGGCGGATTTCGTCGAGCGTGCGCGGCGACGCGATGCCAGCCACCCGCGTGGCGCTGAGCCGTGCATGGACATCGTTGACCAGAATTCCTTCGTCAGATGCGTTCATTGTCCCTCCTTGGTTTGCGCCAGTGCCAGCCATTCACCGACGGCCAGCGGTTCATCGTGCAGGCCCGCCGGGTCCAGATAACGGGTCCGCAGGTCCTCGCTCGAAATGAGTTCACGCGCGAGCCAACCCTTTCCCTCGAGCAGCGCATCCAACGTTTCCGGGGAATGCGCCCAGCGGAACGGTTCGCCCTGCCGCCGCATCCACCATTTCACGAGCGGACTGGAACGTCGAAAGCCGATGCCGCCTTCGCTCCGCGCTTCCATGAAGGTGAACCCGAGCGATTTGGGGACCTCCACCCCGCCCAGCGCCGCCAACTCGCCTAATAGGGAAACAACCCGCTCGGGTACGAGATACATGAGCAGCCCTTCGGCTAGGAAGAACGTGGACAGTGTAGGGTCAAATACGGGGCAGCGCCCCAGAATCGTGTCGAGCGATTCATCACCGAGGTCCCCCGGCAGGAACGTCAGATTCGCCCGGTTCGTGCCGGCGGCAGCCATCGCTTGTTCTTTGACGCGCAGGGCGGGGGAACGATCCACTTCGATAAACCGGACGGCGGGAAATTGCGGACCCAACCGCCAGGACGCGGCGTCCAACCCGGCCCCCAGCACCACGACCTGCCGACAACCCGCCCCCGGTGGCTCGCCCGCGCCACAAGCCCCCCGCAGGAAATCTTCCAGGCAACGTTTCCGCGCCAGATAATGCGGGAGGATACCTGGCAGAAGGGAACCGACCGCCCATAGAAAAGCAGCGCGAAAAATGCGGTGGCGGGTCAGCTGCACGAAAATCCGGTCCCCTGCCGCGGGCAGAAACGGCTCCTGGAAAGCATCGCTTCCCGTTGAAAAGAGTCCGGCAAATCTTGGCTCGTGGCTGGCGACCAGCAGGCTGCGGGCGATGAACCGCGTGGTTCCCGCGACAGTTTCCGGATGAAAAGAAGAGGTCATTGACAACGCCAAGCTTGGGATAACGCTCGCCGTTCCAAGGTGTGTGCACGCCCGCGAACCAGCCAATCGATAAATCGCGATTCAACATTGAAAAAATTGTGGGTACGGGGCTCAAACTTCTGGTTCACGGATGAGTGAGAAAATGAGAGCATTTTGTAATTGGCGCAGCCCTGCCGCGAAGCGGCTCGTGCACGGGAAGGTAGGGAGGGCTCTCCGAGCCCTTCCCTGACTGTCCGGCCAGCCCGGTCCGGATGCGAGGCTTACCGAAAAGAAATCCGCTCTCGTCGCGAGCACTACCGATCATCCCCCTGCTGGAACGATGGCGTCGGCTGCTCTTTTTTCCATCTGTCGTCCTTCGGCCCGTCACACTCGCTCAGGATGCCGGGAAGCGTTCCCGCAAAATCAATTCTCCGGCCTCCGCACGACCCACCCACGGATCTCTGCGGTTCAGGGCGCTTTCAATTCGCCCAGCACGTCCGCCAGCCGGTACGCTGCGAGCGCGACGCGCCGGTCGGCCACCGCGCGCGCCGCCGCGAGATAACCCGCCGGCAGCGGCGGATCGTCCGGCCCCGCCTGCTTCGCGCCCGCGAGCGCGCCGTGCTGATAGACCGCCTCCAGGCACAACGCGCGGCCCTCCTGGCTCCACGCTTTCGGGTCACGCGCCTGCGTCAACTCCGGCAATTCCGCGCGCGGAAATTTCCCGGCCAACTGCCGCCCCTTTTCGATCAATTCCCGGTGATCCAGCGAGGTCCCCGGCAGACAATCCCAGAACCAGTGCAAATTGACCGGTGCGCCACCCACGCTGAAATACATCAGGTTTCCGCCTCGGTCTCCGCCCGGCTTCGGGTAATCCGGGGAAATGAGCGTCGCACAATGCAGCGGCTGTTGCAGATCCCCCACCAGATGGATCAGCCAACTCAGGGAAGCCGCCCGGTCGCCCGCCGGGGCCTTCCCATCCTCCAATCCCGTTTGGCACCGCGCGATGCCGAAGAGTGCATCCTCCGTGCTCGTCGGCGCGGGCTCATCCCGGAACTCGGGCCCTTCCAAAGGGTAATCGATGTAATGCCACACCGAATGCTCGAACGGGCTGCCGCTCTTACGGATGTCGTCCGGCCAGGTGGACGCGCGCATGAACAGGTACCTGCCCTCGTCAAAATCCGGCTGGTCCTTCGGCTCGGTCGCCGCCCACTTGGCGAAATCGGGATGCTGTTTCAATAACTCCGTCCAGCGCGCTCGCGCTGCGGGTGGGAGTTGGTCATAGGTCATCGACGCAATGAGCATGTGCCCGGTCGGGTTCCAGGCCCACGCGGAGGAAACGCCGCCGCACGAAAACAAAACCGCCAGCACAACGACCGCACGACGCAGGCAAGCAAAGACAGCCGCTAAAGACATTTGAAGATGGAAGCAGCCTCCCCGGCACTTGCACCTTGAACCCTGAACCTTCCTTGAAGCCTGGTTCTTGAATCTCGAACCTTCCGCCTCCGGTGACCCTACTCCTTCACCTTGATCTGGTCGAGTGTATTGATGACGATTTGCAAGTCGCCCTTGTAGTCGGCCAGCTTCCCCTTGACGCTGATCGTCTTGCCGATGAACGGCTTGAGATCGTCCTCGCTCTGCGCCTTTTTGGCCCCGGTGTCCGCCCCGCCCGCCGCCGCGCTGCTCACGAAGAACACCAACGCCACGCCTTTGTGCGCCCCGGCAAAGTTCAGGTAGATCACGTTGCCGGACTTGCTGTGACCCGAGCCGGTGGGTGTGCCGGTGATCTCCACGTCTTTGCCGACGTTGGGTCGCAAGGCGTCCAGATCGCTGGCGTTGTAGGACTCCGCCGCCTCCCCGCCGGGCGCGGCGGGTGATGCCGTCGCGGCGGGAGCCTGCAAAGGCGCGGGCGCGTGGATAGCGACGGTGGAAAGGGCGGTGGCAATGACCAGGGAAACGATGGGCAGCATGGTGTCAGCAGGTAGAGGTGGCGATCAGTGGAAAGAGCCGCGCGATGGGATCGGCAGGCGTCCGCCGGTCGCGCGGGATGAACGCCCGCAGACTATCTCCCGATCTATCGTCCGGCAAGTAAAAGGCCGCGACGCCTGCGACGCCTGCGACGCCTGCGACATAAAAAGACATTTCTCCCGCATTTTCTGCGTGCCTTTTTTTTGGATTGTCACGAAGATGTCACCGTGCCCCGGTTGACCTCCGGGGCGGGAACTCGGGTAGCTTTTCCACGTTCGGAAAAATCACGTTTGCTCGCTCATGCAAAAATCGTTTCTGCTGTCTCCTCGCCGCCGCTGGCTCTTCGCCGTCGGTCTCCTCGGCTCGTTCCCGCTGCTGTTCCCCTGCCAGGGACTGCGGGCCCAAACTATCACCGCCGCTGCCTCCGCCGGTGCCGACCCGACGGCTGCCACTTTCTTCACCAGCACCACCTACTTTGACCTCGAAGGCAGCGGGACCACCACCCACGCGGAATTCGGCGTGCTGGATTTTTCCACCAGCCTGCTCAACCCGAGTGGTCAGACAGCCAGCGGGTTGCAGAGCAACCAGCTCACGCTCCGGTTCGTCGAGTCCAACGCGGCCTTCACGGCACCGAGTACCCTGGAGTTTTACCTGTCCACCGCTACGGGAGTCTCCATCGCCGCCGGCAGCCCGTTGCGTTACATCACGGCCAACGGCTCTTCCGCCGGTCCCAATCCCTACGGAATTGATCCTCTGCTAGGTGCGCTCGGAGGCACCGGCAGCACGGCGCTCTTTGACCTCGGCACCGGCACCACCGCCACGACCGGCAGCACCGTCGGCAACGGGACCGTGGATACGTACACGCTCACTCTCAACAGCGGTGCGGTGTCAGCGTTTCTCGGTGAGTTGAATACTGCCAGCAGCGTCGTGCGGCTCGTGGCGGCGGTCACCAGCGCGACGCCCAACGGCGCAGCCACCTTTGCCGGGGTAACGAACAGCACCGTCGCCAACCGTCCGACGATTTCCTTCACGCCAACTTTTAGCGTCGCCAACCCGCTGTCCTGGCAGGGCGGCAACGGCGGAAGCTGGACTCCCGCCGGCACCACGAACTGGAGTAGTACCCCCTCCAGCCCTGGGAGCACTCAATGGGACAACGGCGGCACGGCCACGGCAATCTTCGCCAACACGGGGAACACGGTTAACATCAACGGGGGCAACATCAACGCCGCCGGGCTGGAGTTCGACGTGACCGGCTACACGATCAACGGCACGGGCGCGGGCAATACCCTCACCCTGATGGGCAACCACAGCATGAACGTCGTCAACGCGACGGACACGGCCACCGTCAACGCGCCGATTGCCGGGACCGTCGGTTTGAACAAAATCGGGGCGGGCACCCTGGTCCTTGGCGGCACGAATACCTTCAGTGGCGGTGTGACGATCACCGCCGGAACCGTAGCCGTCTCCGATCCGTCGAACCTCGGCACGAATGGCTCCGGAGTTGTCTTCAACGGTGGTACGCTCGCGGTGGCCAGCACGCTGAATTCCTTCGGCGGTGGGCGTGCCTTCACCGGGGCGGCTGGCAGCCTCGCCTACTCGGGCACGACGCCGCTCACGATCAACGGTGACGTGACGCTGACCGGCACCCTCGCCCTGACCGGCACGGGCAGCGTCACCCTGGGCGACGCCAGCGGACGGTTCTACGACACCATCACGGGTATCAACCTGGCCAACGCGGTGACGCTAACCTCTACGGGTGTCCTCAACACTGCGGCCATCACCGCCAGTCACGCCAGCGGCACCGCTGTTATCAGTGGCAACGTGCTGCTCAACGGCGCGACGAACAACATCAACGTCGCCAACGCAGCGGCAACGCTCCAGATCACCGGCGCGGTGGGCACCGGCACTTACAACACCAGCGGATTCATGGCGGGCACCGGTGCGCTGGTCAAGCAGGGCTTGGGCACCCTCGACCTGCTGGGCGACAACAGCGCGCTGACCGCCACCACGGCCACCAGTGGCGCGGTGCGCCAGGGTACGGCCAGCGGAACGGCCCCGGTTTCGGGCGGCACGATCATGGTCCACACCGCGAGCGGGCTCGGCACGGGGCAGTACCAGTTCAACAACGGCACGTTCAGCAACGCCTCGGGCGGGATGCTGACCTTCGCCAACGGCCTGTCCATTGGCGGCGGTGGCGGGACGGGGTTCGGCGCGACGTTCGGCGGCACGGCGGGATCGTCCAGCACGTTTACCGGGGCGGTGTCGCTCTACAACCCGAGCGGCACGGCGTTCCAGCATGTCATCACGGTCAACACGCCGACGAGCTTCACGGGCGTCTTCTCGACGGCCACCGGCTCCAACAACGGCCTCCTGCTGTCGGGTACGAGCAGCCTGACGCTCGCCCCGGTGGCGGGCGCACCGAACACGTTTACCGAGGATATTACCGTCTCGGGCGGCACGACATTGACGCTCGCCACCACCGGTGCGTTGGGCGCGAACCGCTCGTTGAGCCTGTTGTCGAACGGCCTTCTGACGCTCACGCTGGGTACGGGGGCGCAGGACGCGATCAACAACGCGGCGTTCGTGAGCCTGGCGAGCGGCAGCCACGTTACGCTCGGCGGGGCGAACGAAACGGTGGGCGGGCTCTCGCTCAACGGAGTGACGGAACCGGCGGGCACCTACGGTGCGCCCGGCAGCGGGGCCGACCATACCTTCAGCAACTTCACGGGCATGGGGGTCCTGGTCAACCTGGGCACGACCGCACCGATCCCCGAGCCGTCCACCTGGGCGGCAGTGCTGGTGGGAACAGCTGGGTTAATCGGTTTGTTGCGAAAATCCTGCCGCGTCACCGTTTGTCGACGTTTCAATTCCGGTGGGGTCTGAATTCCTCTCCATTGCTGGTGGAACATTTCCTCTATCCACTTTCGACCTGAGCGAGTGGAACGAGCCGAAGGAGCTTCGGTAACCATGTGCTCGACGCATTGTGCCGCGTTTCCCGGTTAGAGGACGGGTGCTCCGCCTGCCGCAGGTTGGCGTCCGGTACCGGCAGGCGGAACGCTGACCGTATCAATTTCTACCAGGTGTGCCAAGTAGATTATTACCGAACATCCCCAATGGGGGTCCACCATCCCACGACCAACGGAAACGGCTTTAACCGCCTCCTTTGCCCGGGCCAGCGTTCACGGGAGGTTCGTCGTCGAGCAGGCGAGGGCGGATTCGACCATACGAATCGGGGCAGATGAGGAGTGTGCTGCGATGAGAACTGCGCAGGTCAGTCTCACCGCTCCAATGAAAGGATTTTCCTTCATTGTCAGTGCCGTCGATTGAAACCGGATAGAGTGCGGCTTTGACGCCGTGCACACGCACGCTTCCGCCCGGCGAGATCTGGTGGGAGTCGAAGGCAGCTCCCAGCTTGATCCCCATGTCGCCCTTGGTACCGAGCAGGAGATTGTACACGTTGAACTCCCTGGTGTTGCCGTGTGCTGCGCTGCTGTCGTCAATGATTTCCGTGGATGTTTTTCCATCCTGAATCCGAATAAGGACGGTCGCCTGTGATTCCTTGGAAAGGTACAGCGGCAACGTCGAAGTCTGGCGAGCGGGTGTCGACGTTTCGATCACGCACACACCGACAGGGACTTCCTTGTAGTCGGTGAACTCGTATTGGCTCGAACCATTGGAAAGCTCCACGGGCTGACCGGACTTGCCTTCGGCGGGCAACAGCAGAATCTTCACATTCTCGCTCGCGGTGGAGTCAGCAGCCTTCCAAATTCTGAGCCGAGCCGAGCCAACGGGTTTGGCCGCATCCGCCGAGGACGCGCCGACCGGCGTCGATGGCAGCTTGGGCTTTTTCGCGCTCGCCTTCGCCGATGGAAAACTACTTCCCGCCGCGAGGATACCACAGAGCAAGACATGCCTTGGCCACGAAGGGCGAAGAACGCGGAATATCATCGGGGAGACGGGTTGGAAGCGGCGGCAGGACTGTTCAATGGGGAAGCCGCTGGCAGGGCGGGCGCTTTGGCGGTGGCTCCCGGCGTGGGCTTAGGCTCCGGTTCGCTACTCGCGCCGTCCGCGATGACGCGCGGTCGAAGACGACCATAGGAATCCTTGACGATCAGCATCGTTGCCCGGTGGTAATATACAAATTCCGCTTCGGCGTTCGCGCGGGTTGGATTGCCCCCGGCAGTGGCGATGCTCAGGGCGATGGGCACGGCGCCGCTGGGCAGGTTCGTCAGAGTTTGAGAAGCGCCGAAGCTAAGAGGTTCTGTCATCTGGGTGCGCGCAACGGAGACGATCACGCGGGCGTTGGGCAGGCATTGGCGCACGGTCAGGCGGTTATCCACCGGTTGGCCGGACTCAAGGGAATCCATCGTGATTTCAGCCTCGGGCGGCGCTTCAGCGTTGGTTCCCGGATGGACCACAATGGTCGCATACGCTTGATCGGGCAGGGGCACATCAAAGGTCTTGAGCGGCTTATCCCGGTTACCAGCCACATAGAGGTTAAGTACGTACCGGCCTGGGGGCACGGGATTGTAGGTGGCGCCGTAATTCAGCGAAGCCGCCGTCTGGAAAGCCTTGCCTGCGGGGTCCGCCGTCGAGACGAGTTCGTACGTTGTCCCTCCCGCAGGCAATAAATTCCAGAAACGAATGTACCCTAGTTTGGGCTTGGGAGTAGCGCTGGGGGAAGGAACGGGACTGCTCTGCGCGTGCAGAACCCCCGATCTGCCGAGGAGCAGCAGCGCTAAAGCTTTAACCGCCACCCTTGCTGGTAGACAGAATTTCGATGTCATAGTGGTCAGGTCGAGCGAAACGGTCGGCGGGTTTGAACTGTTTGGCAACACCGTTGGCATCGGTTGCCGGGTGAAAATTGGTGTAGGTGGCGCCCGCTACTACGGACGATTTCGGGATCAGCCGGAAGGTCACTTTGAGGCGTTGGGTGCTGGTCGCACGTTTGGTTTCGGGCTTCGTGGGGTCCGATTGTACGATGGCCTGGCCCATTGCGTACACGGTGAAGACGTTGCCCCGCGTGGTCGTCATTTCCACCAATCGCCGGAAAAGCTCCTCGCGGCCGCGGTCCTCAATCAGGTTCATGCTCGTTCCGCTCAGGTCAGTGGCGGCGTAAGGGGCACCCGGGTCCGGCGGGAACTTGGCCGGGAGGGAGTTTCGGCCAAAGGCAGGCAGTTCGGAGAGTTCGCCCCGTTCAAAAAACGGCCCACGACCCGAATTAGCAGGGGGATATCCGGGAATGCCAAATTTTGTATCCCCGGAGTTGCCGGTGGGTTGGACAACCCTTGCCTTGATCTGGTTGATGACGGCTTGCAAACCAGTGACGGCGCCGGAATTGAGGTTGAGCGCTCCAGCGCTTTCCAGGGTGGGGGCACCTCGTCCATTGGGGGCGTTCTTTTGAAATTGGAAACCGGTGAGCGCCGCGCGCAACGCCGCGCCATCGTCGCGCGCTACGCCGTTGACGTTGATGAGGCCCGGCTGAAGCATGGCATCATCCGCACAGAAAAAGTCCGCCAACCGCCAGGACGCCCAGGAATGGCTGGCGCTGCTCACATCGCCGTCCCACAAATCATCGTGCTGCCCGATTTTAAAGGTGCGTCCGCCGCCGCGTGCGGCGGTCAGCGTGTCGCCGGCGGTGGCGGAAGTCCAACGCGCCGGATCATACACGTCCCCCAATTGACCGATGGACGTCAGGGGAGCATTGCCGATGACCGCGGGCGCGTACGAGCCCGTGGGCGGGTACGAGCCGGAAGGTTGAAAGCCCGCGTAATCCGCCCATGGCATCAGGCTGGCACCCGACGTGTCATCCGGCTTCATAAAGTTGAAGTTCGGCGAGCCAAAGCTGGCGTCTGGGCCACTGCCCGCGTAGCCACCATTGCTGCTCCAGGTAAAATTATAGTAGCGGGTATGATCTACCAGATCGTTGCTCCCGGTGTACGGAAAGCAGTTCATTTGTTCGGAATTGGAACGTGGATCACCCGTCATAGAGGTCAATCCATTGGTGTTGGTATTGCCGTGCAAACTCCCTCCGTAAATCTTTTTGAGATCCGTGGCCGGAAGCGGCAAGGATAGAACAGATCCTCCGTTATACACCGGCAGCGCACCCTCGACCGAGTCGAAATAGCCATTGCCGATGGGACTGCCGTTGGGATTGGCATTGTAGACGACGACTGAGGTCTGATAGTCGGAAACGTTGGTGGAAGTGTAGGTCTTAATGGGCAGCCGCAAAAGGGTACAACGGGTCGCTGGGACTTTGTTTTTGACGTAAGGGATGTCACCGGTAAAAACTCGCTTGCCGGGGGCAACGATCTGGCAGAAGGCCACCGCATTTGATTGTTGCACGGTGGTGTTGGTAATGATGTCTTTCCAATCCGGGTCGGTTGTAATCACAGTCGCCACACCCGGTTGAAACGTCACATTAGAGATGTCGATGTCGATGTCGCGGACATGCGGGTCGCCGCCGGGATCGTTCCCGTTGTCGAGTGGAAAGCCCCGGGAGTGGCTGGGTGAGACACCATCAGTTTGGTCGCTGAAGAGATAGGTGCAGTTGTTGTTACTCTGAGCGTTGCTGGAGTCGCCAACCCAAGGCACCGGGTCGGCGATCCGAACGCGGGCGTTCCCAAGTTCACCGGGGTGAATGGTGCGCGCTGTCATGTTCCAAAGCTCGATATAATAATCCACATATAATCCGTACTTGGGTGTAGCTGAACTATCGCTGGCAGGTCTGAAAGTCCGGAACCTGGCTGCCGCCTCGTCCATGTAGGGGATGGCTTCCTTGCCGATGGCCCACACGGGGCTCGCGCCGTTGGTGCTGCTGAAACCGATCAGACCGGCGAAGGTTCCCGAAACTACCGCACCGGTTTGGCTGATCACGGTCGGCTGATTGTCGTCGTCGATGTAATCGAGGAGATTGGCTGCCACTTTGTTGAGGTAGATCAGTTTATGGTCGTGCAGCGGGCTAGTCACATTCGGATCCCCGGTGACTGTCAATGCGTTGAGATTCGTGGGAGCAAATGCCTGACCGTTCCAGCCGCTGGCGCTGCGGTAGAAACGCTGGCCGAAGTTCGGTGCGTGGAACTGGATCGTCTGGATAATGGCGTCCACCTTGTCCTTAGGGGAGTAGGTCAACGCGCCCCGGGGATAAACGATACCGTTGAGCGAAACTCGCTGCGTGCCGTGGCGCGAAAGATTGAGACCCGCCGAAGTGGTGGTCGTTAAATAGCGCAGCTGGTCACTGAGGGCCGATGGAAGCTGCTCGGCATGGGTATAGCCAGTCGTTTCGGGGAAAAGGCCGCCCGGATACAGGGTGCGTAGTTGGCGAATGTTGGTCGCGTGTTTGGCCGCGTCGATGTCGCCGAGGGCATGGAAAGGTCCAAACAAATCGGCGGTGGCCGCGTTCAACAGTTGGTCGGGGCTTGGGGTGGGGGTGGAGTAGGGCAAAGGAAGGGGATAACTGGTCGGAAAGGTGGCGTTGTTGTCCTGCCGCACCCGCGTCGAGCCGCTCGTGCCGGTACCACCATTGCCGACGTAGTTCACGTTGGTGCGGAAACTCTCGTCCTCCACCCAAAAAGCGTAGCGGGCCACGACCGGGGCGTTGTTCGGGTCTTTGGCGTCGGGCTGCTTGATCTCGACCCAAGGGACGCGGGTTGTTTTTGGCAAGGGCAGCGATGTAGAAGTGCTGGGTGGCGAGCCAATCCATCCTTGCATGTCTCCTTTGTAACGCAAAACGTTGAGATCAACAAAATTATCTGCGTCCGGATACCTGCCTTTTGAGAAAGATACCCCGCCGTTCACTGACTGACTTTTGGTGGAAAGCGGCTTGTATTTGGCACCCGATACTAGAGGCAGGACGAAGGTGGTGCGGGCATCGGAAGCATCTGTGGCGCTGACAACATGATTGGGACTGTTGTTATCCACCGAGGCTGTGGAATCGGGTTGACTACTATCAATCGGGCCAGGCATGGCTCGGAGATATAGACTGGTTCCTTCGTTGGTGGGTGCGGTTGGGTGTAGGGTATCTACGCTGGTGCCAACGTCAGGGCCCGAGTTGGTGCTCTGCTTCTCCCACACGGTCGCCGAATCCGGGAAATCCTTGAACGCCTGACGCAAAATAGCCTCGGCGGAATCCACCCCTGCCTGGGCCACCTGTTCGGCGCGGCTCTTGTTGCCGAAGGCGTCCGCCGTGACGCGTTCGCTGCTCATGCTGGAGAGGAAGCCGATGGCCACCACCGCCAACATGCTGACGATGATGAGCGTGACAACTAGGGAAAATGCCCCGGCGCGGCGGGGCGCCGCGGCAAGCGCGGCACGCGGCGGAAACGAGTGGTTCATGGATTGGGCAGTGGATTGGAATTGATCAGAGGAACGCGCAACACGAACTGGCGCGCGTTCGGCAGGATCACTCGATTGTAAATCTGAGCTTGCTCAGAGTTGTCGCCGGACGCGGGAATTTTCCAGTTGTCTGCTTGCAGCGAGCTACCCTCTAGGCGGCGGCCCGCGCCGGTGCTCAGCGCTTTGAAACGGATTTCCACGTAGGACGGCAGCACGCTCGGATACGGGGCGGTTTGTCCGTCGTAAACGCGGGGCGGCGTACTGTGATCGTAAGGTGGAAGTTTGTCGGTGGAAGTGGGACTTCCGCCTGACGTGGGCGCAGCCTCGCCATCCTCAGTGGCAGTCTGGGTAGTGTCGATGCGGAATTTCAGATCCCAGATGTAAGCGGCCAGCTGTGTGCTGCTGGCGGCGGGCGGGGTGGTATTGGCGGCAGCTCCCGGCACTAGGGAGGTCCGGGCGTATAGGGTCAGGAAAGCAACGGGAGTCGTCGTTCCTGCCGACTGTTGCAACCGGGCGGAGACCCCATCACTATTAAGAAACTGCCGCATCAGGGCGAAGGCGTGCGGGGCACGGGTCGCGGCGGCGCCGGGCGCAGCGATGTCCGGCAGCCACTGGCAAAAGTAGCCTACCGCGCACGTCTCGCTTGCCATCGTCTGCACGGGGGACGGATTGCTGCTGCTCGCCGTGACGGGCGTGGCGCTGTTGATGATATTCGTCAGACAATAGATTTCCTCGTTGAGCGTCGCCGCCCCGCCCGGGGGCGGAGGTTCCGGTGCGGTGTGCCGGTTCAACACCAGCGTCGGCAGCAGAGGATTGGCGGACGACGTGGTACCGTCGAGGTTGGTGGTGACCGGATGGATGGTCGTGCTCAGGTCGCGCGCCATGAGTTGCAGCGCCCCGCGCGCCTCGCGGTAAGCATCCACCTGCGCCTCGCCGCGCTGCCAACTCGTCGTGGCGGTAGTGAACACCCGCAGCAGCACGAAGATCAGCAGCAGGCTGACAACCATCGACACCAGCAACTCCACCAGGGTGAAAGCGCCCCGCCGGCCAAAGCGGGAAAAGGAAACGAGACGACGACCCTGCGGATGCGAGGGGAGGGTGACGTGGGCGGCGGACGGGATACGCAAAAGCAGAACGGGCAGAGAAAATGCCGCAGGTTGACGGGGAAGCACGCGGATTAGTTCAATCGGTTGGCCACCGTGGTGACGAAACGGTACGGCTCGCGCAACGGGGCGCTGGCGTTGCGTTGGGCGTCGGAAACTACCAGGGTGATGCGGTTAGCCTGGCCGACGCGGCCAGCAGCGGAGGAAGGCACGATGGTGCCATCCGGCTTGTTGTTGAAATACATCACCACCTGATAATCCGCCCCGCCGGTGGGTTGTGTAGTGGTGAAGCATAGCCGGCGCTGGCTACCTAGCGAATCATCCTGCACGCCGGTGTCGGTGGGCACATCGAGGAACTTGGCGAAAAAAGTCACGGCGTCCGACGGCGAGTTGCTGGCCGGGGTATTGGCAGTATCCGACACCGGGCCAAGATTATTGAGATTGAGCGTTTGGCCCCCGGTGCTGACCGGATTGCCGGTGGCCGGATCGAACTGGGCATCCAGATAATGCACGTCGTTGAAGGGTTGGCTGCGGATTCCCGCGAACAGCGTGTTCGCCACCGCCGACGCGCGGGCCTGGTTGAAACTCTGGCGCCCGCTGTCCATCGCCAGGGGGAGCACCCCGAGGATGCCGACAAGCGAGAACGCCATGATGCCGACCGCGAGGGTCACTTCCACCAGCGAGAAGCCTGCTTGGCGACGCGCGGTCCTGAATCTGGAAATAGAATATTTCATGATTGTGGGCTGCTCGTGGGGGAGGGGGTAACCAGGTTGTCCGCCGGGTTGACGACGTATTTGGCGCGTCCGGTGACGGGGTTGAGATCAATCTCTTCCAGCGAATTCGGGTTGCTGCCGGTCGCGCCGGGCTGCGTGCCGGCTTCGGTTCCATCAGCCTTGAGGCTGCCGAGGAACATCAGCACCCGCAGGTAGTTGGACGGTTTGTTCACCAAGGACTCGTCCAACGCACCGGTGGGATCGAACTTGAAATAGGGCAAGGACAATTGGGTCTGGCTATTCCTGGCAAAAGTGGAGTTGACGGGGAACAAAGTCGAAGTGCCGCCGGTGGCACCGAGAATGTTGGTGACGGAAGTCGTCTGCTGGCTATCATCCACCTTGAAAGTCACTCCGTCGGGTAGGTAAATCCAAGGCGTCTTTTGCGCCGGGATGAAGTTGACGTTATCGACATCCTCGTAAATCGCGTACGCGCGGCCCCACGGGCCACTGGAGGCATCCGTGAGGGCTCCGGTCGGTGGAGTGTGGGCGGCGTAGAAAGCGACGTAGGTGGCCTTGCCATCGCTGACCGCCATCATCCGCGCCCGATCAAGTACGCCCATCAGATTGCTCACCGCCGCACGCCGACTGCCACCCTGATTAAGGCCGCGGAACGCCGGTACGGTTACGGCCAGCAAGATCGCAAGGATGCCCATCACGACCACCATTTCCGTCAAACTGAAGGCGGCTTGGTCGTGATTGGAAAATCTAAATTTTCGTTGGGCAAATAATCCAGGCATGGCGACGATCAACCGAGCAGACCCTTATCGACGTCACGGGAGGAAGCAACCTCGGTTGCTGTGACAATGCCGTCACAATAGATCGGGTCTGTACATACAATGCAAGCGGAATCGTCCGGCAAAAATCGTCTCGCCGACCGGCCAGCTTACCGCTTGGCAGACAACGCATTGGCCCGGAAAGAAATCCACGGGGCCAGGAGCATTGCGCACGAAAAATCGTCAGCCATTTCTGATGGCACGCCACGGGCGGCAAGCGGCGATCAACGCGCAAAGCGATAGCATGAACAGCGTCGCGCCCCGCAGGATCGCGGCCCCATTCATCTGGTTGCACGAACCCAACATTGCCGCCGTCAGGTGGTAGGCGTCCACCCGTTTAGCGTGCTGGGTCCGCGCCATTTCCCGCAGTTCGGTGGGGTCAACGCTGGCGGCCAATCGTGCGGTGAAAGCATCGTCGGCGTGCGCGGCTGGCATGATCTGCGCCAGCAGTGGGCTGATCGTTCGCAGGCTCGCCCGCTGGCGAATGTCCAGTGCCAGGTCAAAGGCGGCGACAAGAAGCAGGCACGCGAGGAAAAAGGGCAGGGGCTTCATGGCAGGCAAAGTCAGGAGGAAGCGGGCTGAGGGCAAAAGTCAGAAATGAAACGGATACACTGTATTCGCCCCGCTGCGCATCCCGCCCATCTTTTTCTGAGCGCAATGACTTTCTGCTTCTGATTTTTTGCTTTCCGCTATCTGACTTTCTCTCCGTTGGAACGTCCTCCCCGGCACTGGTTAAGGACTCGACAACCTCCAGCGCAAGCCTTTACGCTCTCCGGTGATGGATTCCGCCGTACCCAATCCCTACGACCAGCTCGCCTACGTCGGCCGGGCTTATCCCGAGACCCACCCCGACCGCCTGGCCACGATTGCCACTCTCTACGGCTTGACGCCCGCGCCGGTCGGCGAGTGCCGCGTGCTGGAAATCGGCTGCGGCGATGCCGCCAACCTCCTGCCCCTCGCATACACCCTGCCCAAAAGTGAGTTCCTGGGGATCGATCTGGCCGCCCTGCCCATCGCCAAAGGGCGCGCCCAGGCGGCGGCGCTGGGGCTGCGCAACCTGCGGCTGGAGGCGATGGACATCCTCGACTTCCCGCCCGACGCGGGCACGTTCGACTACATCATCGCCCACGGCGTCTATTCCTGGACGCCGCCCGCCGTGCGCGACGCGGTGCTGGCCATCTGCGGGCGGCACCTCGCGCCGCAGGGGGTGGCGTTCGTGAGCTTCAACGCCCTGCCCGGTTATCATCTGCGCGGGATGGAGCGCCGGATGATGCTCTACCACCTCGAACGCGTGGGCAGCGGCACCCGGCGGCAGCAGGCCGAGCAAGCCATCTCGCTGCTCCGCTTTCTGGCTGAGGCGCAGCCGGACGAAAACGTTTACAAGCAGTTGCTCACGAACGCCGCCGAGAGTGTCGGCTCACGCCTGGGGACGGCAGCAGGGGTGGCGTGGTTTCACCACGACATCCTTGCGGAAATCAATCAGCCGTTCTATCTGCACGAATTTGTGGATCGGGCCGGGAAACAGGGAATGCAATTTCTCAGCGAGGCGACCTTCCGACTGGTGCGCGCGGCACACTACCCGCCCAAGGTCGAAGCCACCCTGCGCGAACTGGGCGACGACCTCGTGACGCAGGAGCAATACATGGATTTTATTTCCTGCACGCCGTTCCGCCGCGTGTTGCTCTGTAGGACCGAAGCGAAACTGGATCGTTCGCTTGATCCGGCGCGGGTGTCCTCGCTTTACGTCAGCGGCGACCTGAAACCCAAGGAGGATAACGCACCGGCCGGAGACGACCCCCGCGCCCCGGAGCGATTTCAGGGACCGCAGGGCGAGATCACGCTCAATCATCCCGTGGCCAAAGCCGCCGTCCGCCTGTTGGGTCAGGCGTGGCCGCACAGCTATCCCTGCTCGAATCTGCTCACGTCCGCGCGCTCTGTCGCCGGAACGACCGATGGCACGGCCGAAGAACTGGGCCAGCTTCTCATCACGCTTTACGGCGGCGCCATGATCGAACTCTCCACCCGCGCACCCGTCTCGACCCTGCACGTCAGCGAACGCCCGGAGGCAAGCGCCTTGGCGCGACTGCAAATCCGGGACTCGCCGGTGATCACCACCCTGCGGCACCACAACGGCGCACTGGAAGGAGCCTACATCCGCCGATTCCTGCAACTGCTCGATGGGACCCGCGACCGCGTGGGCATCCTGCGCGAATTACGCCATTGGGTGGAATCCGGCGAAGCGGCCCGGGAATGCGCTGCCTCCGTGGGAAGCGATGGAAAAGAGGAATCCGTGCCGACGGTGGAGAGTTTGGAACAGACCTTCGATGAAACCCTGCAAAGGCTTGCCCAACTGGAGCTACTGGTGCGTTGAAACGACCTGCTTGCCTCCCTTCGCCCAAGCGGCGGGTTCGCGCAATTGATACAGCATCTCGCCCGCCTTGCGCACCAGGAGCACCCCTTCATCCTCGCGGTCGGCAAAACTCTCCACGTCGATACTGGCCGGGTCGCGGTAACCCAGATTGATCCGCTCGCACGTCTCGCGCGGGATGCCCGTCGCCAGGGTCACCTGTGCCCGGCAACGCTCGACGCCGTCGATCATCTCGCCGATGCCCCGCACATGGGTGGAATGCGCCAGTGTGCCCCAGGGGTAGCTCTTGAACCGATCCCATTGCCGGAGAAAATAGTCGCGGCAGTGGTAGCCGACTTCCTCGATCAGCGCCCCGTGCGTGGCGGACACCGCCGTGATGTGCGGCGCGTAGATGATGAGTTCCCCGCCGTCAGCCAGCACGGGTTCGAGTTTGTACATGCACTTGCCACCGGTCCAAAGTTCGTCGTACATCGTCGGCGCGCAGGACAGAATCGTGTGAAAAGGCCATTTCTTATAAACGACGTGAAGCTGCCGCGAGAGTTCGCTGGCCTCTTCCCAAGCCGCTTCCGGGCTGCCCGCGAATGCACCCGCCAGTTCCGTCCCCTGCACCACGAGGCAAAAGCACAGCTTCGGCACGGAGACGAGCGTGGCGGCGCGGTCCACGACGCGGCGCACGGGCGTCCACTTGTTGCCGATGATCATCGGATTGGTGACCACCGCGCCCAACCAATGGAAAAAGTTTAGGATCTCCGGCCCGCTCACGCCGGGAAACAGGTACTTGTTCCCGCCCGAAAACCCGACCACCTCGTGCGGAAACACCGGCCCGACGATGATCAATTGATCGTAGTCGAACACGCGGCGGTTGATGCTCACGGGTACGTCCATGGCGAACAACCCGCCGGAGAGCGCGTCGATTTCGGCGGCGGGAATGGTGCCCAGCGAGCGCAGCGCGTCCGGGTTCTGCCACTCGTGGTTGAGAAAAGCAACCTCCCGGTATTGGCCGGCGCGTTCGGCGGGCGAAATGCCCAGCCGTTCGCAGATAGCCGCCTCACTCATGGGTTGGTGCGTGCCGAGTGCGATCATCACATCCATCCGCGCCGCCACGGAGCCGATCTGCGTGTGCAGCGCGCGGAAAAATAAATCGACGGGAGCGGTGCGTGTGCCGTCGGGGACGATGAGCAGCACGCGCCGCCCATGATAATCGTCGGCGCGGCAGGCTTGCGCCACGAGGTCAACGACTTGCGCGGGTGTCACGGCTTCTCCCAACGAGGCGGTGGTGGAGAGAACGGGGGAAGTGACCATGAACGACAACGTAAAAAGAAAACGCGCGGAAAAAAGTTCGGAAACGCGAACGACGCCATTATTCTTGGAAGGCTTTTGACATGTCCCGCCGCAGGCGGTGCAACGGTCCTGACGGCTGTCCCAGCCGTCCGTGTCGGGCCGCAGGCCCTTCCGGCTTCTGGGAGCGAGCCTTACGCACGGGGGGTGGCCACCCTAAAGCAGACAGTCACGGACGGCTGGGACAGCCGTCAGGACCGTTGAATTGCACTGCTCCTTCAAATCCGCCGCCTTCCAGTTCTGGCAGGACGCAAGAACTAGATCTCCGAAAAAAGAGCTCCCAAGAGAGAAAAGTGTCCGCAGATTCCGCAGATTTTCGCAGATGGGAGAGCAAAGGGGACAGGCTGACCCTTCACTTCCCTCAATCTGCTTAATCTGCGAAAATCTGCGGAATCTGCGGACACTTTCCGACTTTTGTCGGAAGTCCACTCAACTCATGGCGCAGGCCGTGGGTACTATGCCTACCAGCGAAAAGCCCAGGCAGGGGCGTGAGCAACAAACGCGGTTTCGTCGGATGGGCCCCGGCGCCCTTATCGCCCTGCCGCTGGATGGTATTTGCGCGGCTGACCGGCAAAACCTCGCAACGCCACCAGGTAAGCCAGCGTTTCCACCCGCCGCAGTTCCCAGAGCGGCGCGACCTTTTGCCACTTCCGCCACGGGGTAAGAGCCTGCGCCGTTTGTAACAAAAGCCGTGTCCGCCAAATCGTTGCGACTGCCACCCGGGTCCCATTCTGCCCCCAGTGGTAACTTGCCCAGGCGGCGGATCGTCCCATCCGCTCCGCCATGCTCAGCAGCGTCGCGCGGGTGAGGCGCGAACGGTCGAAGTGGTGTTCGACGCTGACTTCCGACGCGGCGGCGATCTGAAATCCGGCATCCTGGAGGCGCGAACTCCACAGCGTATCGTCGTAGAATCCAAGCGCACCGGGGCCGAGTTCCGGGTCGAATTCCCCCAGGGCTGCGACCACCCGGCGGCTGAATGCCATGTTTGCACCGACCAGGCGTCCCGGCGCGGCACGGTCGATCTCGTCGGTCGCGGCGAACCATCCCCGCAGGGAATAGAACGGCTCGTGCGAGAGAAACTCCGCGTGATGCGGCGGAAAATGCACCGCACCCATCACGGCATCCGTCCGGCCAGAGAGGATCGGACGGCACATGCCCTCGATCCAACCCAACGGTGGACGCACATCGTCATCCGTGAAGAGAATCACGTCGGCCCCGGTGGCGTGCAACCCCGAGTTTCGCGCGCGCACCTGTCCCGCCTGCGGCTCTGTCACATAGCGGACTGGAAGGTTGGCAAGCGGTGTCTCGCGTACCACGGCGGCGGTGTGGTCGGTCGAGCCGTTGTCCACGACGATCAACTCCGCCGTCACGTCCGGCGGCACCGCGCAACGGCCCACCGCGACGAGCGTTTCACGCAGGCTTTCCGCGCGGTCGCGCGTGCAGATGATGATGGCAACGGAAGCGGGCAAATTCATTGCCGCACGGCGGGTTCGTCCATCGGCAAAAACGCGGGCTCGATCCGCTCCCAGGCCGACGGCAGCAGATCGACCTCCCAGGGGCGCGCCACCCGGTGGAACCGTTCGGGGGTGATGACCTGCTTCTCCGGGTGGGTGCCCAGCCAAGCCGCCCACCAACTGAAGGTGCTGTTGGCGATGATAAAATGGCGGCACGCTTTCATGGCCACGAGATCCTCCACGGCCGAGTGGGTCACTCGCCCGCTGACCAGCTCGGTCGGTAGGATGTCCGGCAAGTGGTTTGCACACCACTCGGGGTCGTCGCTGAAGACGTACACGCGGCCGTCCGGCAGGCGCGCTTTTAATCGCGTGAGTGCTTCGTGGAAGTAGCCGGGTCCCAGCGCGCCGACGGTTTCCACATAGTGCCGACTGTTCACCAGATCACCCCGGCGCACGTGCAGCGCAATCGACGGTTCGTTCGCTGCGCGCCGGACAAACTCCGCCATCTTTTCCGGCAGCGGATGGCGCGGCTGGAACTCCGCCAATAACTGCGGGCGAACGGCGGCAAAATATCGCTCGGCCTGCCAAAAGCCGTCGAGACGCGAGAACCAGCCGAGCTGTTCCACGCGCGGATCGTACCCTTGCGCCCGGTCCACCAATGAGTGGATGCCCATTCCTACCAGGGACTTGAGCACGGTCTTGAGCGGGTTGCCACCCTCGGCGTTTGTCGCCAATTTCGCCAGCGCGTCCGGGAGGAAGCGCGCCCGCACGTTAAATTGATGGAGATCGAGTTTGCGCGTTTGGTCGTAGGTAAAATGGGTGGTATCGACCAGCAGCGGCGCACGAAGTCGTTCCGCCAGTGCCCGCCCGATGGCGTACTGGAAAAGCTGGTTACCCAGACCGTGTTGTAAGGCGGTGATGATCATGGAAACTCGCTGCCAGGTCAGGTCAGGCGGAGCACTCGCTTTGCCTTGCGCGCCGCTCTGCCGAACAGCCGTCCGCCCCGGATCAGCCACGTCTGCAATCCGCTCGAACGGATGACGGCATGATCTTTATCCAGGGCCAGGATGCGAGGCGCGAACGGCATGTCCGACCCTTCGGGGTAGCAGTAGCTCGGCGAGAGGATCAACGTGGAGGGATGATCATGAACGTAGCGGTTGAAATGGCTCTCGTCGTGCCACACCGCGACGAGGTGGTTGGCGTAGTCGGCCTCGATGGCGTCACGGCGATCCGTCGCCATCTCCAGCATGTTTTTGTACCGGCCGCCGAAAAAGGCCGTCTGGAGGTACACCTTGCCGTCGCCCATCGCAATGTAAGCGGTCGAGGCCGGGTTGCGTTCGTACAGGAATTCCTCCGGCGGTTTGCCGTACAGATAGGCGTGTTGGGTGCCCACCAGATCACCGAGGATCTCCCGGCCCACCGGCGCGACCACCCGCATGTCCGCGTCGCACATATAAACGTAATCGAACCCGGCCAGTTCCGGTGCGTACTGGCAGATGAAGTGGTACTTGTGCATCGCCACCCACGGCCACGGACGGTGCTCGATGAACAGCGTGCGGGCCTTCACCTGATCGGGCAGGTCGGTCAGGACGATGACCTCCACCTCGCAATCCTTGAGGAAGTATCGGTCGAACGACTCGATCAAAGGCACCACGAACGCGGTGTATTTTTGCGTGGCCGCCACCAGGACGGCGATGCGAGGTTTCATTTCGGTTCCCAAAGTCAAAGCTCCATTTCCACGGTGTCCGCGAGCCGCAGCAGCCCGTGCTGGCGGTTCTCCACGCCGTAGGGCCACATCCCGCCCGGCAGCACGGCGGGTGCGACTTCAAAGTCGCGCACACGCTCGGCACTGAGATACGCCACCGGGTCATACGGTCGGAACGCATATACCGAAAGCGAATATCGTCCCGGCATCAGCCGCACGGGATCGAGCCGACAGCGGATGGCGACGCACTTCCCGGCTCGCAGATCGAAAGGCAGGTGCCCTTCCTCGGGTGAACACATGCTGGCGACGTGTACGTCGTTCGCGTCGCGCAGGTGGACGACAATGGCCAAATTATCCAGCGTCCGCTTCGCTTCCAGGTGGAGATGAATCTCCGCTGCGGTGTTGAAAATCACGGTGTTGGTGCTCGCCATGTCCGCCTGCGAAATCCGCACCTCGCTCAGCCGCAGATAATCCGACTCCGCCGAGCATCCGGCGGCATCCGTCGCCGCGCGCAGGTATTCGGTGATGGCGTTCTGCGCGGGACCTTGCATCAGCATCTGCCCGCCTTTGAGCAGGATGCCCGTGTGGCACAGCGCGCGCACGGCACTCATATTGTGCGAGACGAACAACACCGTGCGCCCCTGGCTGCTCACGTCCTTCATCTTGCCCAGGCACTTTTTCTGGAACTCCGCGTCCCCCACGGCCAGCACCTCATCGACGATCAAAATTTCCGGGTTGAGGTGCGCCGCCACCGCGAATGCCAGCCGCACGTACATGCCGGACGAATACCGCTTCACCGGCGTATCCAAAAATTGTTCCACGCCCGCAAAGTCCACGATGGCGTCGAACTGCGCGCGGATCTCCGACTTCGCCATTCCCAAAATCGCCCCGTTGAGAAAAATGTTCTCCCGCCCGGTCAACTCCGGGTGAAACCCCGTGCCCACTTCCAGCAGCGACCCCACGCGCCCGAACAGATCCACTTCGCCCCGGGTCGGCTCTGTGATGCGGCTGAGAATCTTCAACAGCGTGCTTTTGCCCGCGCCGTTACGCCCGATCACGCCGACCACCTCGCCGCGCCGGATGTCGAATGATAGATCGTGCAACGCCCAGAACGTCTCACTCGCCGCGCGCTGGAACGGATGCCGCACCCTTCGTAGCACCGTCTCCGCCAGCGTGGAAGGCCGGTCGCCCTCGTGCGTAATCGTGTACGCCTTTGACAACCCGCGCACGGAAATCGCCACGTCTCCGCTGCTGCCGTTCGCGCTAGATGACATCGGCGAAGCTCCTTTCCATTCGCTTGAACGCGAACACCCCCGCCGCCAACACGATGAACGCCGTCGCGGCGGAAACCACGAGCGACCCTGCCGTGGGCATCGGGGTACCGAGCAAACTCGCCTTCATGGCGGCCAGCGGCGCGGCTAGCGGATTGAGAAATAAATAAACGCCCCGCAGCCGCTCCGGCACTTTCTCCAGGACTTTCTCCAGCGGATACGCCACCGGCGTCGCGTACAACAAAATATTCAGCGCCACGGGCAGGATGTACTGCACGTCCCGGTAACTCACCGCCAGCGCCGCCGTCCCCAGCCCCACGCCCAGCGCAATGGCCGTCAGGATCAACATCCACACCGGGAAAAGCAGCAACCCCACGCCCGGCGCGATGTGGTAAATGCCCAGCAACACCCCCATCATCGCGGCGGTCACGGCAAAATCCACCAGCCCGGAGCCGACGCTGGAAAGCGGCAGGATCAAACGCGGGAAAAACACCTTGGAGATCAGTTGCGAATTGCTGACCAGGCACCCGCCTACCTTGGTCAGCGCGTTGCTGAAAAAATTCCAGCCCAGCAAGCCCGCGAACGCGAAGGGAAAGTACGGCACGCCGCCGCTGGGCAGCCCTGCCACCGTGCCGAACACGAATGAAAATACCCCCGCCGCCAGCAGCGGTTGGAGGACCACCCAGACCACCCCCAGCGCCGTCTGCTTGTAGCGCAGCTTCAAATCACGTCCCGCCAGGGAGAACAGCAGGTCCCGGAACGCCCAGATTTCGCCCAGGTTTAACGCCGTCCAGCCCCGACTGGGGCGCAGCGTCAGGAGTGGACGCGGGCGCGCGGGTTCGTCCCTCCCGACGTGGGGAGCAGCCATCAAGCCAGGGCCAGGCGCGGGTTCAAGTTTCAAGGAGTCGTCTGGTTATAAAGGGCGGCAGAATCGTGCAAATCATCATCAGTTTCAACGGCAGGCTGCGCGAGCAACCCGGCGCAATCACCCTTGGCATAGCAGCCTGCGTTCCAATTGGAAAAATCCCCAAAAGGTAGGGATGGCTGTCCCAGCCGTCCCCGTTGGGCCGCCGGCCCTTCTTCTCGGGGGTGGACGGCGACCTCCAGCCGCCCGACATCACCCCACTTCCGACGTAAACCCCGGCGTCCCCTCCGCCGCCGGAACCGCCCCCGCGATCCCCTCCCTTCCAACGCCCACTCCCGCATCCTGCCCCTTCGTCACGACCCAACCCAAGACCCACGCCACGACCAGCAGCGCGCTCCCCAGCAAAAACGGCGCGCCCGGTACGTGCCACCCGCGCCGCGTCGCCCCTCCGCCGGCGATAAATGCCGCGAACGTCAGCGTGTAAATCCCCGGCCCCATCATCCCGGCGATTCCGCGCATCGAACTCATCGCCCCCTGGAGCCTCCCCTGCTCCGACGCCCCGACCCGGCGCGACATCATGCCCTGCGTCGCCGGACTCGCCAATCCCCAGAGTGACCCCAGCGGGATCGCCAGACAAAAGAGCCACGAACGGTCCGCCAGCCCGTACAGCGCAAACCCGGCCAACCCGCATGTCGTCCCCAGCAGCAGGGTCCCGCGCTCGCCCAGCCAGCCCACGACCCTCCGCGTCAGCGTCGCCTGCACCAGCGCGGAACACAGCCCCGCCGCCGCCAGCGCCCCGCCCGTGGCCCCGGTGCTCCAGCCGAAACGATAGCCGGTGTACAGCACCCACACCGCGGGGAAAACCTCGTGGGCGAGATAATAGAGAAACACCGTCGCCGATAATCCGAACAACTCCGGGTGCGAGCGCAATAATTCCAGCGACGCCACGGGATTCGCCTTGCGCCAGGAAAACGGCGCGCGCCGCTCCGGTGGCAGCGACTCCGGCAGCACGAACAACCCGTAACACGCGTTCGCCAGACTGAACGCCGCCGCCGCCCAGAACGGCAACCGCTCGCCGTATTGACCCAACAGGCCGCCCAGCGCCGGACCCAGGATGAAACCCAGCCCGAACGCCGCGCCCAGCAGCCCGAAACTCGCCGCGCGTTTCTCGGGCGGCGTCACGTCCGCGATGTACGCCCCCGCCGTCGGGAAACTCGCCGCCGTGATGCCTGAAATCACCCGCCCGGCGAACAACCACGCCAGGGTCGGCGCGAGCGCCATCAGCACGTAATCCAGGCCCAGCCCAAAATTAGATAACAAAATCACCGGACGCCGCCCGAACCGGTCCGACAGCGATCCGAGCACCGGGGAACACAAAAACTGCATCGCCGCCCACACGGTGCCGAACACCCCGTACATCTTGGCGCCCTGCGCGGTGTCGCCGTGCAGCAACCCCTGCACCAGCTTCGGTAACACGGGCACGATGATGCCCAGCGCCAGCACGTCGAGCACCACCGTGATGAAGATGAACACGGTCGCGGCGGTGCGTCGCGCGGGCGGAACTGGCGGAGCGGGTGATTGATCCATGAACCGAGGCGAAACGCTCATCGTTTCGGACCGCCGCCGCTTCGTCAAGAACGCAATCCCATCTGGCGAAGGCGGTCGGGGTGGATGGCGGCCTCTGCGCGCGGTCAAGCGGCTACGAGCTTGCTGAAAACTGCTCTAACCGGGGGTAACCCCTTACCAAGCCGGGTCAGCCGCGCCGCCTCTGGCCACCCCGGGGGGATGCCGGAAATGAGGTCCGCTTCTACAGGAACAAATCCGGCAGCAGCCGCCCCGCATTCTCCGGTTCACACGCATAATCCGCAAATTCCGTCACCCCCACGCTCCGCAAGAAATCCTCGTCGAGCAAGCACTGTCCCGTCAATTCCCCCGGCGGCGTGCGCAAAACCGCCGCCGCCGCCTCCGCCATGATCTCTGGCCGACGGCTGCGCGCGAATAGTCCCGCGCCACCCGGCACGGCAAATTCAATCGCACTCGTGGCGATCAACGTACGCGGCCACAAACAATTCACCGCCACCCCCGCCGCCCGGAACTCCTCCGCCATGCCCAGCGAGAGCATCGTCATGCCAAATTTGCTCAGGGTATAAGGCGCGTACCGCTTCAGCCAATCCCCGGCAAAGTTCAGTGGTGGACACAGGCTCAGCACATGGGCGTGCGGCGACTGCGTCAGGAACGGCAGCGCCGCCCGTGCGCACACGAATACCGCCCGCGCATTGACGCTCTGCATCAAATCGAACCGCTTGGCATCGGTGTGTTCCACGTCCGTTAGCGAGATTGCCCCGGCGTTGTTGATGACGCCGTCCAACCCCCCGAACCGGTCCACCGCCGCGGCGACGACGCCCGCCACCGCCGCCTCGTCGCGCACGTCCAGTTTCAACGCGAGCGCCTTGCCCCCGGCCGCCTCCACCGCTGCCGCCGTCTCGTGGATGGTGCCCGGCAGTTTGGGGTGCGCCGCGTCGCTCTTGGCGGCGATGACCACGTTCGCGCCCCCGCGCGCCAACCGCACCGCCATCGCCTTCCCGATCCCCCGGCTCGCACCGGTGATGAGCACCGTTCGCCCTGCAAATTCATGATTCATATGGGTGTTCCAACGGCTCAACCGAGCCAATCGAAATTCTGTCATTTGTGAACTCGGGTGCTCGCCGTGCTCTGTCCGCCGATGCTGCCAGTCACAACGCCGTCGCGGCTCCGGCCGGCACCTCCGCACTCTTCACTACCTGTTCCTCCGGTCTCCGGCGATGTAGATGCACCAGAATCTCGCACGTCGCGCAAACCTGCCCCTGGGCGTCGCGCAGCTCCACCGGATAACGCCGTTCCACCTTCCCCTCCCGCCGGAGCTCCTCCCGCACAGCCTCCACCTCCGCCGCCTCCAAAGTGAACTGCGCCGTCAGGTCGGTGCGCGCCTGCCGCTTGAAACGCACGTGCGCCTCTTTGGTCCAGGCCACGCAATCCTCCCGTCCCAGCAAGCTGCCCAGCATGACGGCATGGATCGGATCGACGGCGGCATAGATACTGCCGCCATAAATCGTCCCGTTCAGGTTTCGTGTCCGCCAGTTCAAGGGCAGCCAGATCCGCACCTCGCGCATCGTCGCGTCGATATAAGTGATCCGCGCCCCACTCCCCCGATAAGGCGGAAACAGGTTGAATTTCCAGCGCAGCCAACGGGTACGAAAAGACTCGGCCATAAGAGAAAGTCGGAGGTCGGAAGTTCAAGAAATTCGTCCGGGGATCATTCAAAAGCGATCCGCAGAAAGAGGATTGCATCCGTGACCGTCCTACACTTCCGCGTGCCCGCTTCC
>CAHJWO010000006.1 GCA_903642295.1 PVC group bacterium
AAAACCACCCTCAAAACACAGCCATCAGCGGCAAGGCGGAAGGTAAAATCCTAGTAAAATCTCGCCAAAGGGAGGTTTTCTGAGACGGTTGTGGACGCTTCCTACCACCCTTCCGACAAACCACCGTTTCTGACCCCACGCAGATGTTTCTGAATAGGTTGTTTGCCAAGATAGCAGCCTACTCCCTAATCAAGGAACATTTTTGAAACGGCGCTCCCATTCGGCGACGCTGCGCTCGGCCACCAAAGTCGTCTGTTTGGGCTTGTTTAAATTTAGAAATCTTATAGCCTGTGGCTCTTTGTTTCGCATGAATATGCCCGCTTTTTCTTGTCTTGGCCGCACGCTTCAGCCCTTCCTTGTAGCGAAATTCGCCACGCTCCTGTCTTGTCTCACTTTTGTCTCCGCGCTTTCTGTGCACGCCCAGGACGGCACCATCGACCCCAACTTTGCCCCCGGTGCAGGGGCCTTCTCCACGAAGAGCCTTCTTCCCACTTCCGTTCGCAATATCCATCTCCAGCCTGATGGCAAAATCCTGATTGTGGGCGCGTTCAATTCTGTGGACGGCTTGCCGCGTTATGGCCTCGCTCGCCTGAACGCGGATGGCACCGTTGATCCTTCGTTTATCCCAGACCTCTCCGAAAGTGTCGAGGCCGGTATGTTGACCAGAGTCCAAGCGGACGGAAAAATTTACTTCGCTCCCAGCTTCTTCCAATCCACGGATCCCCTACTTGAGCGTTTCAACCCCGATGGAACTCGCGATACAACGTTCAGTCTGGATCCGTTCGCCACGGACTCATCGATCGATTCGCTGACCATCCTGCCAGACGGCATGCTGCTCGTGACAGCAAACGGCGCTGACTATTACAGCCCGGAGCGGAAATTCTTCCGACTTTATCCCGACGGTTTGCTCGACCCCAGCTTTCACAATCCTACGGATGGTTCCGTGGGATCTCCGTTCGTTTATCCGGATGGCAGGATCCTTGTTCTCGGTTCCTTTACGACGGTCAATGGCATTCCTACGCCCCGCTTCTCCCGTCTGAACTCCGATGGCTCCGTGGATCCGTCCTTCAAATCGCCTTTCGTAGTTTTAGATATTTACGGACGGGATTCAGGTCCTAAAGGCTTCGCTGTTGCCCCGGATGGCAAGATCATGACCGTCGGTGGTGATCTGACTCAGACCAACGGATATGGGCCCTCTCTATTGCGCCGTCTGAACACCGACGGCAGCGTGGATGCCAGCTTCGTCGTGGACCCGGCGGTGGAGTATGGATCTCCTGTTTTCATGCCCGACGGCAAGATGATCGTCCCAGTAAATGATCCGGGGGTACCCTATTCGGGCGATTCGGTCGCGCGCTTGAATCCGGACGGCACTTTGGACACCACGTTCGAGTCTGTCTCGCTGAATGTAACTATTGACCAAAGTATGGAATCCATCGTCAGGGATCAAACGGGAAATCTGCTTGTTTGCGGTCTGCTTTATGGCCCCCCTCCAGCGTCGCAAAAGGCGTTAGTGCGCCTCAAGCAGGTGGGGGAAACCTTTCCCGCGCCGCAGATCATCAGCGCCGCTTCTGCTTCTGGCCAAGCAGGCAGCCCATTCAACTATCAGATCGCCGCGACCAACACCGCTGTCTCCTACGGAATTCTCAACTTGCCACCTGGTTTGACGATCAATGGCCAAACTGGCTTGATTAGTGGCATTCCCAGCGTGCCCGGATCTTTCGTGCTCACGGTGTCCGCGACCAACTTGGGCGGCACCGGCTCGGCCCCCCTGATCTTGAACTTTTCCCCGGCGGCGATCTCTACGCCCGTCATCACCAGCAAGCTACGGCTGTATGAACGAGTTTATGAAACCCTCTATTTCAACTACGGAATTCAAGCAACAAATTCGCCGACATTTTACTCGGCTACTGGGTTGCCCGTCGGACTTCGTGTCAATCCACAAACGGGGCTGATCACCGGCTTTCTCCCTGTCGGCACCTATACGTTCAATATCTTGGCGGGCAACGCGGGCGGCTTCGGCACTGCCAACTTGGAACTCATTGTCAGTACGGACCCGCCGCCCGTCCCCATAATCACCAGCCCACTGACCGCAACCGCGCAAGTCGGCCAACCTTTTTCGTACCAGATTACGGCGACGGGCTACTACTCTGGTCTCTTCGCGGGCGGATTGCCAGCTGGCCTCACGGTCCCGAACAGCCTTGACACGGAATATACAGGTTTGATCTCCGGCATACCAACGGTGGCAGGCGTTTACAAAGTCACTTTGATTGCGCTCACCCCAGGCACCTATGATGGCTTGGCTACCTTGGTGCTCACCGTAGCTCCCGCCACGCCCGCATCGTCGTCACCGACGATCACCAGCGCCGCCGTGGCGAGCGGACAGGTCGGCACAGTGTTTACGTATCAGATCAGGGCCACCGACTCGCCTACCAGCTACGCAGCCGTGGATTTGCCTGCAGGTTTCAACGTGGATACGGCGAGCGGCCTGATCAGTGGCGTGCCTCAGGAGGCTGGCACGTTTACGCTCCATCTGACTGCCTCCAACGCGATTGGGGACGGCACCGCCATCCTCACCTTGACGATCACAGCAGACCCGACGATAGCGGCCCCGGCGATCACCAGCGCGTTGAGCGTGGCAAGGCCGGTCGGTCAGCCGGTGACCTATCAGATCACCGCCAGCAACGGGCCGTTGAGCTATGCAGCCACCGGGCTACCTGCGGGTTTGCGTGTCGATAACGCGACCGGGCTGATCACAGGCACGCCGACGGCAGTGGGCATGTCCGCCATCGGCATCTCTGCCACTAACACGGGTGGCACCGGCACGGCGACCCTGATCCTGACCATTGCTCCGGCGGTGCCGACCGTGACCTTAACGGCAACGACGCCGACGGTGACGGCAGGCAGCGGCAACTTGGGGGTGTTCACCCTGAGCCTGTCGGCGGCCCAAGACCACGATGTGTTTGTCGCCTTCACCATCAAGGGAACGGCGGCCAACGGCAACGACTACGTGCTGCTCAAAGCCACCAAGAAGATCAAGGCGGGCAAGACAAGCAAGCCCATCAAGATCACGCCGCTGGGCGAAGGAGCCGGGACGGGGGTCAAGCGCACCGTGGTGCTCGTCCTGCAACCCGGCGACGGTTACGAGGTGGGGACGGCAGGCAAGGTCAAGGTCAAGATCATTGGCCAGTAGCTACGGGAGAAGCCGCGCGTTCGTTGTTGGACAGCCGTGAGGTGATGGAACGTGCGCAGGCAGATTACAGTTCGGGCATTCGTTTCAAAAAACGGTGGTTTGTGACACTGTCCGTGCTGCCACGGTGGCGTAGGACGCCCTGTATCACCGCCCGCCAGAGGATTTACGATAATCACGCGCCATCCGCTCTGCCGTAGCCGCTCGGCTTCCAATAAGTTCCCTTATTGGAAATTCTAGGGCGGTCGCCTATCCCACGTTTTGGCGCGTGTGACACAGATTGATCAGAAGCCGACCGCTGTTGCTAATTTCCGGCTATAAACTCCAAGTGTCTGAACGTGGTATTTGGTAGCAAAGCTCTCGAAGCAAAAGTAATGCGAATCTCCGTTTACATCGGTGAAAATGATTTCACCCGTTCCAATTGGACCCCGTTTGCCGTAGGTGCAGTATGACTGAAGTCTCGCAAAGATGTCGTTTTCACCCACACCTCCGAACTGTTGTTTAAACGCCGGCGATTCGATGCAACGCTGACAGGGTTGCATGGGGTCTTCGGCCTGAGCAAGGTAATGGGGATGAACAGAAGTCAGGGCTACCACCGGCGTATCAGCCCAAACTTCCTCCACATACCTCCACAACGTCGAGGTAATTGTGTTGCCGAAGTGTTTGGCGATGAGGCGAATGCTCTCTAAAGAGACCGGCAAGCTGCGCGCCATGGTGACGAACAATTCTTGGAAGAACAGCAACTGACCCGCGCCGTAATTTGCCTCAGATTCGATCACCTCCAAACAGCTAGGACTTAGCTCTTTAAGAGTATCCCCAAGCATGAACTGCTGGTGCCAGGGAATGAGGCTATGTAAAGTTTCGTGGGTTTCGAACCAGCGGTGCTTCAGCAATGGTTCGTTCGCATCCACGAGGATCCTTCTTCGGTCAGGTACCCAAAGTGCGGACAACTCGGCTCTTTTGATCACATCCCAGAGTAAGGTTGGCCGGATGACGATTTGCTTGAGGCCGATCCTAACTTTGCTCACAAATTCTTGTACGGCGCTGTCGTCTCCACTTCGATAATAGCGCACGTCAAGGTCTAGCAAGGCGCGTACGTCTTCAAGTTTGAGGGGGGGAGAAGGGTTACCCAGCCCACGAAGGACCTTAGTGACCTGCACTTGGATGTCCCTTTTCTCGTATTCGCCAAGGAGGAGGTTCTTCATGGAAATTTCTGCGATTAACTGAGTTCCGAGAGATGCTTAACGAATTGAGCCAGCAAATCCTTTTCGTCTTTGGTTAGTTTACCCATGCCGTTCGAACAGGCCGCAAAACGGAATCTTTCAGCCTCATGTTCGCGGTCCTTCTTGATGATTACGCCTGAAAACCTAGCAAGAGAATCAGTCGGCAGTTTAAAGAATCTTTCCAACTGAAACAGCGTTCTGGGCTTGGGTAAATACCCAGGAGATTCCTCGATCAAATGTATCTCGTTTACACTGATGTCTGCCTTTTTTGATAATTCTTCTATCTTTAGGTTTTCTCGACGCCTGAGCATTTGCATCAATCTACCAAAGCCTTGGTCCGGTTGGCCTTCGACTACGTGGTCTGGCGGAGAATAGCTGCCGAACGGAATGATTTTGGCCTCTGAGGCGGCGAGAGCAGCCTCAATCGTCCTTTTGGCCTCATCGGAGAGTTGTTGAGGATCCCGGTTGAAGGCGCGGATGACCGCGTCAACTTCGGCTTCTCCAGCTTCCAGGATCAACTCGCAGAAAGCTCGATGGACATTAGGGGAATTTTCCTGGCTATCTGCCGATTGATCGTGATTCATGGTAGGATGTAATTTTGCGCAAGATGCGTTTGCTAAGGGTGGCGTACACAGTGTCGGAAAGTTTCAGGAGGGATTGGATGTCCTTCTTTTCATGCCCATCTGCGCGGTGCTTGAAGACAGCAAAAGCTTCAGGATCATCGTCAAACAACGCATAGATGGCTTTTACGTCTTCTTTGGCTGCCGCGCGCAAATCCATGTCGCGGTTGTGATTCCGAAGATCCCGTAACTTGTCCAAAGGATCATCTACGCTTTCCCCGTTTTCGTCATCGGAGACCTGTCCGGCTTCAACTCGGCGCTGCATTTTGGGAACTTCGTGACCAGCGATGTTCTCCATGGCTCTGCCGAGGTGCAGCAGAATGCCTACTCCTCGCCGCCATTGCTTCCTGCCATCGAGGGTTCGTTCGACAGCCTCGTGGAAGAGTTCCCGGGGTTCCATTCGACCGGGTGGTATCCTGAATGCACGGCAGCAAACGAGCGCAATTGCTTCCAGCTTCTTTAGTTCGACACCGCTGAGTGCATGGATGGCACTGCGTGCCTCGCTGAGCGAGGCATAAGTCGGCGACTCCTGCGTGTGCGGTGTGCAAACCGGATTCATCCCGATTTATGCCGCTTGGGGTGACCTCCACGGACAAAAAAGAAAAAGGTTTTTCATTGTCTTCACACCGGGGCATCGCGGGCAACAAAACCCATATGACCGATAACAATCCAACTCAAGTTCAACCGGAACGCAGCGCCACCCACGCACACGCCAAATGGTTCCTCGTCCACGACGACGTTTCCTTATCCGTCCCAGCACCGGTGGTACGTGTCAGTGTGATCAAAGCTCAGGCGTCCATCGCGCCGGGTAAACGTCTGGTTCGTGACCACAACTCCCCAAACGATGTCCTCCTCAACGATGACCAGACGGTGGACCTGCGCGAAGGAAATGTTTTCTACACCTTGGACGCCGAGGATATTGAAGGGGAGCGCGACCATTGCAGCCAGCCAGCCAAGCTGGCCATGCTCGTCGATGACCGCGCCGAGATCATTGGCACTCCCCACCAACATGGACGCAGCATCCGTGATCTGTTCGACATCCCCGTCGGGTCTCTGCTCTTCCGAGATTTGGACACCCCGCACGATGAGCCCATCGCTGACGACCAAGTTGTCGAGTATGGCGACGGTCCTGTGTTCTACAGCCGTCACCACCAGAAGACTATCCTCAGCATCGTGGTCAACAAAAAGACCTTCACGGCAGAAAACGGCGTGAAAGAAGAGATGACCGGACTGGCTATCGCGTCGCTCGTCAGTCAAAATCCGGCGCAGACCGACGTGTACAAGCGTGAGGGTGGAACCCGCAAAGCTGTGGGCCTGCATGAAACCATCCGGGTGATGACCGGCGACGAGTTCGACGTGATTCGCCAGCAGGTGCAGGGAGGTTTTGAGCCCACGCGCATCGAAAGGGAGTTAAACATCCTGCGCGTCGGCGGAGCCAACGTGGTTTTTCATGGCGGGACTCCCGCAGCGGTGGTGTACCACGATCTCCCCGTGCGAGCGGGGAACAGCGTCGGCGTAGCCAAGAGCGACGTGCTGGTGCTGGTGCCCAGCGGTTACCCTGCCCAGGCCATCGACTGTGCCTTTCTGCCGCAAGGGTCGCCTTTGTTGGGACGGGTTCCTGGTGCGCCCCAATACGCCGTGGTCGTTGGCGGTTGTGCATGGACTCAGGTCAGTTATCATCCGCACAACGGAGGCGGAGGCCCTCCTTGGAACAAGGATTGCCTGGGATTTCACACGTACATTGATGAACTGCTGGCCTGGTTGGACAAAGCGCAATGAATCGGCGCATCCAGTCTGACCAGACCCGGGGACATTGTTCCCTGCGGATCACCGAGACCTGTCGCACTCGATTAGAGACGCACCTCTACCGGCGCTATCCCGAGCGTGAATGGGGCACCTTTTTCCGCTTTGGCTGGCGACGAACGTCTTGGGGGGTAGCATTGTTCTTCGTCGATGGCTTGTGGCCTCAGTCAGGGGATTTGAATCGAACCGTTGGCATCGTTGAAATCCGTAGCCAGTACACTCTGCGGGCTGTCGATGCACTCGCGGCCAGCGAACTGGGAATCGGGGTCATCCATTCTCACCCAGAAGGCGCAGACACGTTCCCTAGCCGACTCGATGACGATATGGATGGGTATTTCGCCGGGTTGTTCGGCGACTATGCTCCAGATCGGCCTTACGCCAGCATCATCTTTAGCCGCGCGGAGGATGGAGAGTTCCGATTCACTGGCCGCATCTACGTGGATGGCGGGTGGCTGCCGCTCCAAGATCTATTTACCTGCGGAGATGCTTTGGAGCTCCAAACATGCCAGCTTTACGAAGATCCACTTCAAGGCAAACGATCCCGCTTTGAGCAAGAAAGCGAGCAGGGTGCAGCGCTTGCAACGACGGCGCGCCTGCGCTCCTTTCTGAGCGATACGGCAGGTAAGCGCCTGCACCAGTCAACCGTTGCGATCATCGGCTGTAGTGGTACTGGATCGCCTGCCGTCGAAGTGCTCGTACGTGCTGGTGTCGATAAATTCGTGCTGGTGGACTACCAGCGCCTTTCCGTTTCGAATTTGGAGCGGGTGCATGGCAGCACAATGCAGGATGTCATGGCAAAAGTTCCTCCCTTCAAGGTGGAAGCGATGATGCGGATGATCCATGAGATCAATCCCGAAGCCAATGTGGAAGCTATTGTCGGCAACATCCTTGACGAGGAAGTCCTTGACGCCTTGCTCCGGGCAGATGTCGTCCTTAATTGCACGGATACTCAGCACTCGCGGGCGTTCTTGGGTGATTTGGCCGCCCACTACCTTTTGCCCTCGCTCGACCTCGGTGTGTTGCTAGAAGGAGCAGGTGGTCGGGTTCACGCTCAGGTGGGGCAATTTACCTGGTTTGAACCCAATCTGCCGTGCGCGTTTTGTGGGCAGATGGTGGACTACGCAACTTTAGCTTATGAAATGATGAGTGACGAGGAGAAGGAGCAACGCCGGGAGGCTGCCCAACTCGCCCGGGAACGCGGCGTTGACGCAGATCAGTACTGGCGTGGTGAGCCGCCGCAACTGCTTACCGTGGGCTATTTAACCTCCATGATCGGCAGCTTGGGAGCCGGTTATGTGATCGGGGCGCTGACGGGCAAATTCAAAATGCCGCATTCAAGGTTCCAATTCGACATCAACTCACCATCTTTGGGGGTCGTCGAAATTGACCGGCTTCATGGCGAAGGCTGTTCCTGTGCCTCAAAAATTGGTTTTGCTGATCAAGCCCGAGCTGACCGGAGTGTGAGTCGGCCTGCCCATTGGCCGAAAGCCAACAAGATTCTGCATCATCCAAATGGATGACGGTCAGTCTAGCTTAACCTTTGGTGCGTCGGTTATGGCACCGTGCCAGATCTTGCTTCCACACCGTTTTCGTCCGGTGGCTTTTGCAGGGTGAAACGCACGGCCACCACCTTGCCGCCGCGGCGTTGCACCTGGTGGTGAACTCGGAAGTCGGCGTGTGCGTGCAGTTCCGCCAGCGGCTGCCCGACAGCCTCGCGCTCGAAGTCTGTCCAACGCGTAAACTCATCGGCGCGGTCTAGTTCGTGCCGCAACGTCGCCTCGCTCAACACTTGCATGCCCTCGTGGTAACCAGCCATCGCGCAGGCTCGCCAGTACCATCCCACAGCGCGTTTGCTCGGCAGCCGGGCGAGACCCGCAACGCTGGCCTGCCGTTCCTGTTCCGCCGCCTCGGTGTCGAATCGGATGTGATGCACATACACCCCTTCTTGGCGCAACCGCCGCACCTCGGGCGTGAGGGGCGGCAGCTTGGGCAACGAAAGGAGCACGGTAGTCGGGGCTGGCTGCTCAGTGTTTTCGTCCATGCTGATCCTCTGCGTTTTGCTCGTTTCCACAGGAGGTGAATCTACACCATGAGTCCGTTCTTCTCGTGCACGACGAGCTCTGACAGGCAGTCGTGCCCCCAAACCCGGTCTTTACATGATTGTGTCTTCGCCGGGCAAGCGACGTGCTGATGCTTATTTGGTCCCGTCGCGTGTGTCTCTCCACGTGCACGCGCGGCCACCCCACCTAATTTCTACGTCCTTCGCTTGCCATGGCTCGCCGCTCCAAACCGCCGAATTTCGCCCACGATCTCCACCACGTTTTTCTGCACGTTCCTGCTTGGTTGTGCCTGCCAGCAGCCGTCATCGCGTATCTGGGAGTGCAACTCGGGCTCGGCGTGGCTGCGTCCAGCAACCCGCTGTACCGTGGCCTCGCACAATCCGGCTCCCTGTTCGGCTGCATGGCGGCGGGCATGGTGCTCGTGGCCGGGCTGACCGCAGCCCTCAAGAAAGCCGAGCGGCGGGTGCTCTTCGACAAGCAGCGCAGCATGGAGTCGATCCGCGCGTTGAACTGGGTCGAGTTCGAGCAACTGACGGGCGAGGCGTACCGCCGCCAAGGCTACCAGGTCACCGAGAATGGTGGCGGCGGGGCCGACGGCGGCATCGACCTGATCCTGCGCAGAGAGGGCGAGAGGTTGCTGGTCCAGTGCAAGCAGTGGCGGGTGTTCAAGGTCGGGGTCAAGCCGGTGCGTGAACTTTATGGCGTGCTGATGGCGCACGGGGCGGACGGAGCGATCTTCGTCACCAGTGGGACCTACACCCAAGAGGCCAAGGACTTCGCGGCAGGCAAGCCCCTCAAACTCGTGGACGGCGAGGCACTCGCCCGGCTGATCCTGCCGGTCCAGGAGGCAAAATCCACGCCGCCACTTCGCGGTGATGTGCGGGTCGTCGAGCCTTCTCCAGCCGCCACTCAAGATGCGCCGGAGTGCCCGGGGTGCGAGCGGGCAATGGTGCTGCGAACCGCCGGGCGCGGAACCAACGCAGGCTCGCAGTTCTGGGGTTGCCCAGCGTATCCCCGCTGCCGGGGAACACGTCAGGTTGCACGGTGAGCCCTAGCGGCGGGCAGAAGGAATTGCTCCATTCGGCAGCACGGCATGGAGACCGAGAACCTCGAAACCCAGGGGAAATACTCAAGTCACGGAGGGAGTTGGTTCTTCCAGCATCTCTTACTGCGACGAAGTGACTCTCACGCTAATGCCACGACGTGGTGGTGGCACGCTTTTGCGTCTTTCCACCCAGCGCAGCCAGCGTCAAAAATTGGTGTACGCGTGGGCGACATCCTTTGTATTGGGGACGAGATTCGTCGAGGACGTACCCACCTAATGGAAATCACACTCGAAGTTCGCCCCGACACTCTGCATCGCTTCATGGCCGCTCACGCGGAACTGACGACATGGCTTGGTTACATTCCTCCACTCGAATGGTTCATGGCCTTCGCGCTGGATTCCAGCAACCCCACCGAGCTGGAGAAAACCCTTCGCCAGATGGGCCAAGATTATCTCAGAAATCGGCGCTCGTTGGAGTGAACGCCTGGTGGGACTAATTCGAATGTGTTCAAGTTGCCACGCCGCGTCCTTACTCGACCGTAACCATGCGTGCCTGGAACAGTCCGGATGCGGCCACACTGCTGAATCGTCATTGCCATTGTAACACTAACCTGGACGCGAGGCACGTTGAGCGTCGTAGCGCGAAGGGCGCTGGCAGCTGGGAACCGGGAACCCTCGGCTACGTGATGGCAACGGCGAAGGGTCCCGACCGTGGGTGCAAAAGGTTCCTTTCGCCACCGGCACGCCGTGCGGCGCTCAGATTGCTTCCCAACAGAGCCCCATCCTCCAACGGCGCAGGTCCTCTAAAGAGCCGCCGCGCCACAGCAACCGGAGCGCCGAGCCTCAATGAAGTCGGCTGGCCGCCGGGGGACACGTCCCTGATATTCGGGAACGGTCGCAAGTTGGGTCGGGCTCACCGCCGCTGATCCAGGAGATGCACACTGCCGCCCTGGCTCTCGCTTAGCGCGAGCGGTCCGACCTCATTTTTCGCTGGCGCGAGGGTCAGACCTGCCGCCAGGGGCCTTCGGCACCCGGCCATGCACATCTCCTTCGCTCTCCTGTTTTCCCGGCGAATGAACGCCATAGAAAGAAGCAGGATCAGGAGCCGTAGTACCAGCATCTCCCAACGGTGAACCGCTTCTCGGCGAAGCGAGCTGTTCCATTCAAATTTCTTGATGAAGATTTTGCTGGAGCTTTAACCCGGTGTCGTATCAAGGTTCGTCTTCCATGACTGACGGGCCTCTTCCACCATCGTCCAACACCGAGGCGTATGCATTTGTCTCCACCGAAACACCGGCAGCCGCTGAACCTTTGGCCTCCAACCACGGGGTGGTGGCTGCCAAGGCACCGAACACTTACCGCGTTCTACACACGGCAGACTGGCACTTGGGCAAGTATTTGGTGACACACTCACGCGTCGAGGAGCACGACTGCTTTTTCAACTTTCTGTTGCAGGCCATTGGGCAACACGAAGTGGATGCGTTGATCATCGCCGGTGACGTGTTCGACACCCCGAACCCGCCGCAGACCGCCGTCCGGCAATACTACAATTTTCTCGCTCGCTTGCGATCCGCAGGAGCCTGCTCGGTGGTGATCGTAGCGGGCAATCATGATTCTCCAAGCCATCTGGAGGCACCGAGAGAGGTGCTGCAATCCTTGTCGTGTCACGTCGTCGGTACTTTGGCCGCGCGGTGTGAAGATTGGCTGGTTGCACTGCCCAACGGGGACGATGCCAAGCTGGTCGTGGTGGCAATGCCCTTCTTACGCGACGCCGATCTGCGCGTGGGGATGTCGGGGCAAAACGCCGAAGAAATACGCGCAGCCTTGGCAGCGGGCATCAACCGCTGCTACACCGAGGCGGCCCGAGCAGCCCGAGCGTGGCAAGAACGAGGAGTTCCCGTGCTGGCAACCGGACACCTGACGGTGGTCGGTTCAAAGAGCAGTGACAGTGAACGCGACATCCACGTCGGTGGATTAGGTGCGGTGACGGCGGATTGTTTTTCCGAAATATTTGCCTACGTAGCACTTGGGCACCTGCATCGTCCTCAATCCGCGGGGGGGCGTCAACACGTTCGCTACTCTGGATCTCCTCTGGCCCTGAGTTTCAGCGAAGCAGACGACTCGAAGGAGGTGCGCATACTCGACTTTGCCGACGGCGGTTTGGTCGGGCAGTGGGCGCTGCCTGTACCCTGTACGCGACGCTTGGTGCGGGTAAAAGGCCGGTATGAGAACCTGGCCGAAAACTTGGTGGCACTCGCAACTCAACTTGCCGACAATAACATCTTGCCGTGTTGGGTGGAGGTCACCTTAGAAAATACCCCGGTTACCAATAATCTTTTCGAGGAAGTACGGCGGCTGACGGAGCCGCATGGATTGGAATTGATTCGCATCACCCTTGGGACCGGGAACAAGCCAGCCGGTCTGACCATAGCAGAGGGAGTCGAGGCAGGGGCGGACGACGCGTGGTTGGCGATCCTTGAAGACCCGAAGGTGGTGTTTGACCGCCGCCTAGAGGCGGAAAAGGAAAGTCTTGCCACCGAAGATCATGCTGCGCTGACAACCGCTTTCGCAGAACTGTGCGAACTCCACGCGGCGCAGCACCGGGAGGCCGCATAGCTGGCCATTTTTTGCTACGACCAATTTTCTGCTGGCATGAAGATTCTCCGCGTTCGCTTCAACAACCTGAACTCCCTGTGTGGCGAGCAGCCGCACGAGGTAGATTTCGAAAACGGTCCGCTCCAAGGCGTGTCCCTGTTTGCGATCACGGGTCCGACCGGGGCTGGTAAATCGACCTTTCTTGATGCCATCACGCTGGCCCTCTATGGCCGTGCGGCGCGCTACGCCGACGTGTCCAGCCCTGAAGACATGATGAGTCGGCATTGTGGTGAGTGTCAGGCTGAGGTGGAGTTCAGCGTCCCTGCCGGGCGCTATCGGGCGGTGTGGCAACTGCACCGCAAACGCAGGAAGCCGGATGGACCCTTTCAGCCAGCCAGGCGTTACATCTATGATGCCGTTACCGGCGCAACCCTGGCTCAAAATGTCCGCGAAGCCGATGATAAGATTCAGCAAATCATCGGTTTGGATTACAGCCGGTTTCTGCGCTCCGCCATGCTGGCTCAAGGTGAGTTTGCCAAGTTCTTGAAAGCGGGCGCGTCAGAACGCTCTGAATTGTTGGAATGCTTGACTGGTACCACCGTTTATTCGGAACTCGGGCAGCTTGCTCACAGTGAAGCAACGCGTCGGCAAGCGGGTCTCAGTGCGCGGGAAAACAACCTCGCCAATGTCGTCCTGTACACCGCACCGGAGCGACAGGAACGTGCAGAAATCCTCGTTCGGCTGGAAGCCGAGTCCGAAGCGATTCAGCAGGAGAAAGGCCAGGTGGACCAAGCACTCTCCCTCGCCCGTGAACTCGCCAAGGCACTAGGCAACGAGCGGCAAATTGTTCAAAGGCAAAACGAGCTTGATCGTCGCCAGCAGGCAGCCGAGCCGGAACTGGCCCGGTTGCACATACACCTTCGCACCTTGCCCTTTGTGGAAGCTTTGGGGCGCCTGGATGCGGCCATTGAACAACATCGTGTTCAGAAGGGCAGGTTTTCAGCGGCTGAATCTGCCCACACCAAAGCAGACCGGGAATATCGTGCCACCCTGGCCGCCGCAGCCAGCTTCGTCGAAAAATTGGCGACTGATAGCAGGAACCAACTCGCAGGGCTTCAAGAGACGGTTGAAACCCAGATGCAGAAGCGGTGCGAAGTTTTCCAATGGTTGGACCAGCATGTCCGGGACGGGGCGGAACTCGAAAGTGCCCTGCCGATCTTGCAGACCGGTTTGTATGACCTGTCCCACCGCAGAAGCGTTCTGCAAGAAGCTCAACGCGGCGTCGCCGAGGTAATCGCAACGGTGGCAATTCAGGAAAAGTCGCTCCCTGAGTTCGAACGAAGCCTGGTGACGACACAGCAAACTTTGGCCGCGCGCACCACGGACAAAGCGCAGGGGGAAGAAAAATTGCAATCACTCCTCGCTGGGGGCACGACCGCCGAGATGCGGACCGGGATAGACGATCTGCAAAAGCGTCTTGATTCAATCAAGGAATCGACCGCTCAGGTCGAGCGCCGTGACGAGTTGCAAGGGAAACTCGATTCAGATCGCAGGCAGTTGCTCACTCTGATCGACAGCCTCAAAGCGGCAGATGGTCAGGTCGCGGAGTTGATCGACAAACGGCGGACAGCCGAGGAACAACAAAGTCAAAAGCGTGACCATTTAGAGCAGGTGCGATTCCGCCAGAGCTTTGAGCAGCACCGTGCAACGCTTCGAATCGGTGAGGCTTGTCCTCTGTGTGGAGCGTTGGACCATCCCTACGCGGAGAGCTACCAGCCAAGGTTCGATCCTAACCAACTTGAAGTTGAGTTGCAGGCGCTGACTTCAGCCCTCGGGGACCTGGACGCAGGGCTTATCCAAGCTCGGGCGGTACAAACTAGCTGCCAAACGCAAATGGCGTCGTTGGAAAAGGGGACTCGAGAAGGGGAATGCGCGGTGGCAGCAGCGAACCAGAGAATAGACGCCGTCGCGGCGAATCTGGGGCTTGCGGATAGCAAACTGACTGCCTTGCAGCAGGCAGCGGTCGATATGCTGTCGCGTCAAAACGTTTTGAAGGACACACTGGCCCAGGTCGAAGAGGTCGAGAAGACAGTCAGCAAATTTACGGTCGAACATTTGCGTGCACAGCAAGCCATGGATTTTGCCGTGGGAGAGCATACGCAGCAGGTCGGGCGATTGCGCGAACTTCAGCTTCAACAACGCAACCTTTCCGAATCGGTTCACCGCGCGACGAGCGAGTTGGAAAAGTGCGTCGAGGGCCTGACAGTTCAGATGGAGCGGTTTGGGTGTGGCGTTCCAGTGTCAGGAGACGAAACGTCGAGCCAACAGCTTCTCGGGGACCGACAGAGCCGTTACCGCAAGCAGGATAATGCACGGCGGGATTTGGACGGTACGATCGTGGCCGCACAATCCGCGGTGCAGTTTGCCAGCCAAGCCTCGGCTGAGCTAACCAGCCAAGCGGCAGAATTGCTTCGGCGAATGCAGACACAGCCAGTTACCAGTGAGGAGGCCGCATCTTCGATGCGGGTCCACCCTGTTTGGAGTAAACTTGGAGACGTTTTGCAAAGCCTCAGTTCATCCGAGTTGGCCCTGCAAACGGCGCACGGGAACTGGGGGCATTGTCAACGAGCGGTCGAAGCGGCTGGCAATTTGGTCAATCAACAAACTGCCGACCTCACGCAACGCCTCGCTTCATCGGGTTTTGACTCCCTGGCAGAGTTGCGGGCTGCGCGGCTGGAGGATGGGCAGGCTGCAAAGCTGGAGATGCTGGAAAAAGAACTGGCTGCACAGGCCAGTGAACTGAAAGGTCATGCGGCAGCGGGGCAGACAGAAATACAGGATCTCCGCGCCAAAGAAGCACCTGAAGAGGCGGCGATCCCGGTTTTGGAGGGGAAATTCGCCACCCTGGAACAAACCTACAAGCAACGGCTCTCTGAAATCAGTCAAACTCGGGTAGAACTTGCCCAGGATGATACAAAACGCCGCGAGCACGAACGGGGTATCGCGGAGTTGGCCGAGGAACGCGTCCGGCTTACGGTGTGGACCCGTTTGCAAAGTTTGATTGGTTCGCACGATGGAGCAAAGTTCCGTAAATTCGCACAGGGAATCTCTCTGGATCTGCTCGTACGTCGAGCCAACAGTCATTTGCGACGCCTGAATGACCGGTACGAACTGCGTCGAAGAGAAGGTGAACAGTTGGATTTGGACATCGTTGACCATTACCAAGCTGGCGTCACGCGGCCTTTGGCCAGCCTGTCGGGCGGCGAGAGCTTTCTGTCCAGCCTCGCGCTGGCTCTGGGGTTGGCTGACCTAGCCAGCCGGAAAGTGCAGATCAACTCTCTATTCATCGACGAAGGCTTTGGAACGCTGGACGCTGAAAGCCTGGACGTGGCCATCTCGGCGCTCGATGGGCTGCGACGCCACAACAAAACCATCGGGGTTATCTCCCATGTAGAACTGCTCAAGGAGCGGATTTCAACGCAGATCATGGTTGAAAAAGGTGTCGGTGGAACGAGTCGGCTTCTCGTAAGGCTTTGACTAACAGGTGCTCCCCTGCGGCTAAAGCGAGATCAAAAACCCGATCCTTGTTCGACAGTTGGGGATTGCCGACTTTCCACGGGCTCACTCAATTTAAATAATTATGCCAAATTTAGCGGGCTGGTATTCCACGTGGACGGGAGTTGCCAGGAGGCATCCGCTTAGGGCATCATCCCGGCTTTGCCGTGCACTCTCTGGACACTCACATCCGGGCCGCCGAGGGGTTCTTGGAACTGGGCTTGCCGCGGCAAGCCCTCGCGGAGCTGGAAGGCATGGAGCTTGCCGCTTGGCGAGCCGACGCCCGGACCCTGGAGCTGCGCGCCTGGAGCTTGCGGGCGTTGGCGGACTGGGAGCAGATGGAAACGGTCTGCCGCCAGCTTTGCGCGCGAGCCCAGGTCAACGGACGCTGGCGCAAGCTGCTCGCCCTGGCGGTCCAGCGTGGCCAGTGGGACCATGGGTTGCCTGGCTTGCGGGTCCAGGCGGCGATGTTCAAGCCCGAGGACCCGGGAGCCTACCTGGTCCTCGCCGTCCACGAACTGGGCCTGGGTCATCCGGGGCGGGCCGCTGCCCGTCTGGCGCAGGCGATCCGGCTCTGTCCGGCCTACGCAGACCTCGCTCGCAGCAGCGCGGAACTCGCGGTTTTGTTGTCCCCGTCCGTTCAAGGGGATCGTCCGGGCGCGCCGTGATCTCTCAACGGGTGGTTTTTAGCCGCCCAACCACCCGCTGACCCCCGAACTGCCGCCGCTTTCCTTTGGACCCGCACCAAGCTCGCTCTCTCTGAACTCAGACGCCGGGAGAGATAGGGGAGGAGCTGGTGGCCATCCGTCGCCGGAGTGCCCCGACGAGCACGCCCGCCGCCACCAACCACCACGTCGCAGGCTCGGGCACCGCGCCGAAGGCAAGGTAGGCGGGGGTGGGAACGCCCACGGCAAACGTGCTCACCGCCAAGCCGTCCGGGCTGATCCGGCTGATCTGATCGAGCCCGGAGTCCCCCGCGTAGAGGTTGCCGCTGGCGTCAAAGGCCAAACCGATCGGAGCCGCGTTGGCCGGCAGGGAGGCAAAGAGGCTCACGGCTCCGGCGGGGGTGATCCGGTCGATCAAGCTGGAGCCGAAGCTGGCCACGTAAAGGTTGCCGTTGCCGTCAAAAGCCAACCCCGTGGGGCGGGCGTTGGCGGGCAGGGTGGCGAAGAGGCTCACCGCACCCGCCGGACTGATCTGGCTGATCTGACTGGTGCCAAAGTCCGCCGCGTAGAGGTTGCCGCTGTCATCGAAGGCCAAGCCGTTCGGGGCGGAACGCAGGGGTAGCGTGGCGAAGGTGCTGACTGTGCCGCCAACACTGATTTGACTGATCTGGTTGCTGAAGTTGCCCGCCGCGTAGAGGCTGCCCGTGCTGCCGAAAGCCAGCCCGTTCGGACCGGAGTTGGCTGGCAGGGTAGCGAAGGGCGTGGCACTTACCACCCCGGTCGGGGTGATGCGGCTGATCTGGTTGTTGAAGAGGTCTGCCACATAGAGGTTGCCGCCGTCCAGGGCCAGTCCCTGGGAGTTGGCGTTGGCGGGCAGCGTGGCAAAGGCGCTGACCGTCCCTGTTGCCCCGACCTGATAAATGGAAGAACCACCGGAGGAAACGTAGAGGGTTTGCTGCGCGCACACAGGCGACAGCGCACCCAGGAAAAGGGTGGCGGCCAGCACCGTGGTGAGCGGGCGGATTCCGGAGCGGGCGTGGGAATGAAGAAGGGGTGGGTTGGTCATGGATGATGGTGGAAAAAGTGCAAAGTCCGGGCACCAGCAAAGCATCCGGCACGTGGGCAGGGTCGTTGGGAGAAAACCGCGTTCTACGGGGCGGTGGGGGAGGTCTGGAGTTGGGCCGAGAGCACGAAGCCCGTCGGATCGGTGACGAATCCGTTGAGACGACCGGTGAGGCGGTGCTCCGAGAGCCGCAGCCACACAGCGTCGGGTTGGGTGTAGTGGCGCTGGAGGTTGAGCAGAGCGACCGGGATGGCTTCGCTGTACACTCCCTCCTTGCCGGTGGCGCTCACAAAGCTCAGGCGCAGGTCGCCTTTGGGCAGCGGCCCGGCGTGATCCGGCGAGCGTGCGGGCTCACTGGTTTCGGGGGAGGCCCCCAGATCCAGCGGCAGTTCCTGAGAGAGCCGGGCCGAGTAGGTGAACGTTTCACCCGGCGTGGCAGGCAGCCGGATCTCCAGGCCCACCGTCTGCGGCTCCGCTGCGGCCCCGGCGGGCGGGGGCAGGAAGCGCACTTCCGCTGGCACCACGCTGCCACGGTGGTTGATCTGGCCGCGGTAAAGCGTGCCGGGCAGGACGGACTGGACCAGATCCGCCACGTAGCGGGCGTCCAGGTCGGCCTTCTTCGCCCGGGCCTGCGCGATATAATCTTTGGCTGCCTGCTGGAAGGCGGCGGCCTCGGCACTGCCGAGCACCACGTTGGGGCTGGCAAAACTGGAACGCGGAACACCGGCTTCGGGAATGTTCAGGTCCACGGGGGCAAAGCGCCAGTGGTTCACCTGCCACTCGGCGGAGAGCTGGCCGTAGATGGGCGGCATGGATTGATTGGCCTTGTGCAGGAGAGCGAGGACCGGCGCTTCGGCAGGAGGAGCGGCTGGGATCGGCAGGTCAAAGGCCGGGTAGAGCCGGGCGTAGGGAGAACGCTCGTAGGCCGCCTGCCAGCGTGACCAGTTTGCCAGTTCTTCCCCTGCTGCCTGGACGGCGCGGGCTGGCTCTCCCGGGGCAAGGCCGAAGAGGTCCTCGGTCGGGGTGAAAGCGAAGCGGACGTTGCAAAGCCAGGCCCGCTGGGACGGGGATGTGTTCGGCAAGATGACCGGTGCGTCCATCTTCACGTCCGTGACCTGAGCGAAGGGGGGCGAAGCAGAGCGCAGAAAAGCCGCGACATCAATCAAGCGAGGCTTGTCGCTGGAAGTAGCCTCCGCACCAGCAGACTGGGTTTGCGGAGAGCCGGACGTTTGGTCGCTCTCAGAAGTCAGCTTTGGTTTACAGGCGGTTAATGCCAGGATTGGAAGCAGCACAGACAGTAGCCAGGGCCGTGAACCCAGTCGATCCGTGATGCTGAGTTTCGTCAAAGCAAAACGGCCCTGACACTTTTTCATCCAAACGCGACTATCGTTTGAGAACATGGTCTGCATCTTCCGAAAGAAAGGTTGGTAAATCAATCGTTTTTAGACTGTCTGATTAAGATAGTCCGAAAACAGCAGGCAGCATGGGATTGCCATGCCGCCCGCTGCTTCTCCTGATCCCCAGCGCCGTTCCCAGCGCACCGGGCATAAAACCATCTACACCCCGCCTTATGAACTGGTTGTTGCCCAACTCAAAAAGGCGCGTCTAGCGGCGGGTCTCAGCCAAGAGGATTTGGCGGATAGGCTGGGCCGCACGCAACTGTGGGTCAGCCGTACCGAACGCGGGGAGCGGCGGGCCGACCTCATCGAGTGGTTAGAATACATACTTGGCTGCGGCGCGGACGTTCACGAACTCATTCGGGAGGTGAGCAAAGAAGTGCATCTACCTCGCAGGCGGTGAAGCGTCGATAGATTCTGCTGCCCACGCACAGCATCGCCAAAGTTACCAGCCAAGTTCCGGCTGCCGCCAAGGATGGCGGTCCTGCACCCGCCGGGCCAAGGCTTCGTACTCTGCGAACAACGGGTGATCCAGGTCGGAGAGTCGGTGCTCCACGCGCAGGCGCAGTGCCCCCGCGTAGGTAGGGTGCAACACGGCTGCCTCATGGAAGAAGTCGGCCAAATCGTCGAACACACAAACCTCCCGGGACCGCACCACTCGCCAGCCTTCCGGGTGGAGGCACGCCGTCTTGGACGTGATGGGCATCAAGAGTTCCTCGAAGTGCGCCTGCGCCGGGGAGCACGACGGGGGCTCGGTGTCGGTGCTGGCCGCTGCTGGACCAAAGCGGGTGAAGTGGAGGTCCACCAGTCCCTCATCCACGCGGAACCACCGCGGCTCCGTGCGTCGCCGCTGCCAACCGCGCAGATCCACCCAGAGCAGACGCTCCTCGTACTCCAGGGCCAAGGCGAGCGCCCGGGTCATCTTGTCCACGACCTGCTCTTCCAGTTCCGCGTACTCGCGCTCTCGCCGGACGCGCTGGCGCTCGCGCAGCCCAGGCCCGCGGTCCCTGCCAGTCAGGAGGATGCCGCCATCCACCCCCAAGCCCAGCGCACCTTCTGCCGGATTGATGCCACGTTGCAGGCAGGCACCGACCAGCCGCTCTCTGCACAGATCCAGCCACCCTTCCGTGAAGACGAGTGCGCGCTCCAAACACTCCACCGCGTAGAACTCGGTGTAACCCTCGTCCTTGCGACCAGGATAGCGCCGCCAGCTCTTGCGGGCGAGGAAGTCCGCCGTGCTCCACGGCTTGGCAGCCCCGGGGCCACCCTCGGTGACAGAACCGCCGAGCGCATCGCGCAGGGCCAGTTCGAGACGGCGTGCCTCCCAGCGGTCTCCGACGCGCAGCACGGCGGAGCGAGGCAGGTCAAACGCGCCCCAAACTTTCTGGTGCTGTTGGTGGCGGAGCCCCAGGCAGTCAGCAATGCCCAGCTTGAAGAGACCAGCTAAATCTCCCGTGGTGTCCGCACAGACCAGAAAGTAGAGGCAAGATCCGGCTAGATCGGCTGTAGGACCATCCACCGGATCCACGACTTCGTTTCTCGGTTGGCTGCCAACCATCGACACGGCACCCGTCGCCGTGCCGGTGTCCTCAAGAGGCGAAGCAGTTTGCTCCGGGGGATGATCGGCAACCTGAGAGGGTGGAAGCGTGACAGCGGCACCAGGATTCGCTAGGTTCTTGTCTTGGTTCGGTTGATCAAAGTTTTGCATGATTCCTCAATAGAATCATAATTCCACAACAGAATCAAACACAAAGTGGGAAAGTCCATCGTCACTCTGCATTCAGAAGCGTACCGGAAGTTCGCCAAAGAACTGACCGGTCTGCGTGAAAGGGCGGGGCTGACCCAACGAGAACTAGCCCAGCGCACGGGAATGGCACAGAGCCAAGTGGCCAAGCACGAACTAGGTGCCCGCCGCATGGATGTCATTGAGCTGGGTATCGTTTGTACGGCATGTGGGGAGCCCATCGAGGAATTTGTGCGCCGTTTGCACGACGACACGCCGCAGCTTCCCAAGCGATCATCCCGCCTCGATCAAACGTGACGCAGTGTTCCGGGAGTGCCCGCACCCTGGCCAAGTACCAGCCGAAACAGATGTGCTTAGAGCCAAACTGGGCGGGTGAGCCGCAAAGTGTATCCGACCGGCGTGGGTGACGAGAAGTGGGAGTTCGTCACCCCACGCTTGACCTTGCTGCGGGAAGACGCCGCCCAGCGACTGCATACCTTGCGCGAACTCTTTGAGAGTGGTGCGCTGGATGGTCGAAGCGGGTTGTCCTTGACGGATGCCAAGTGCTCCCTGGACGAAACTATGCTTTGTGAAGCCGAAGGTTAAGAAGAGATGATCCAGGATATGTCGAAAGAATAGACTTGGCGACGGCTTCAACCGTCGACAAACAAACGTCTTACCTAACGTTGCTGTTTAGCCTGCACGGGCAAATCCTGGAGCTGCGGCACGGCCAATTTGGCCTTGGTTGCCCGACGTTTCCGCCACCCAAAAGAAGCTCCCTCCAAGCCGCCGTCAGGCCTTGACTGAGTCAGTGCGGCGTAGTTCACCGTTTACGTATTTACCCACTTAATCTTTGAGGGCAGGTCTTTGATGTTCAGGCAAAACCAAGACCCACGCCAAATGGCTAGGGATTGCCAGAGCATCTGGCAGTCGGACTGAGTCCTGTGGTCAGCGACGTAGGCCACCGCGCGTTGGCTGGACGGCCTTGACGGCGGTCCCCTCGCCAGTTTCGTTGGCTGCTTCGTCCGCCTTGCCTGCTGGAGCTTGCGAGGTCCCTGGATTAGTCTGCACTGCTACCGGCGCAAATTTCTCCGCGCCGGAAATTGCCACGGGCCGGTTGCGCGCCGCACTCATCAGCAGTTCCTTCGAAGGAGGCAACGGCACGATGATGATGCCCCGGGCGGCCAAATTGGCGCGGTTGATGCGGTCGGCCTCGATGCGGATGGAATCCTCGTTGATTTGCTGGCGGACCTTGGCCATGCGTTCGCGGTAATCTTTGAGGTGGATGACCATAGCCCGCCGGATCTCCCTCCAATCGTAGCGACCAGCGGCTTCCGTCATCACGGCTCGAAAAATCACCGTAGGCGTGTTTTTACCGAGATAGTCGAGGTGTTTTCTCCTGGCGTAGAGAATGAAATCGCGCAGAGCGGGCAAGGGGGCTGCGACCACCACGGTGGGGTTGTTGGAACCAAGGCGCGACCCGGGCCGGCGCTGCTGGATGGCGGGGTCGCTTTTGTCCATCACCTCCAGGTACGTCCGCATCTCTATGTTGCCGAGTTGACCGGTCCACCTGACAGCTTCATCGCGCAACAGGGCCGGGTCGTCGGAGGCTTTTGTTTTCGGTTTGCGCAGGTCATCGGCGAGCAGGCGGCGGAACCGGATCGCACTTCTCTGGGGGTGGATTGGCAGCCCGGAGCGGCCCGTCTGGCTCATCAACCCAGACGCCGGTGCATTTGGGATTGGGAGAATCTGGGCACCGGCGTCTTCCCCGGCCTTTTGAACCGCGACCGTTGCTTTGCTGAAAACCTTCCGTAGCGGCAACAAACTCCTGAGTTCCGGGAGTCCGTTTGGCCGCATGATGATCTCTGGTCCCAATCCTATCAGACGGAGTTGTCGGGCAAGTTCATGGCCGTAACGCAGTTCGAGTTTCTGCCGGTAGTGGCCACCAATTTTGATCTGGATGGCCCGCCAGTCACCCGAATCGTTCTTGCCTACATTCGGAATCACCAGATGGGTGTGGAGGTGAGGGTCGTTTTCGCGGGTGTGGGTGTGGTGAAAGCTAACTCCGATCCACTTTTGAATCTTTGGGTGTCCTGCCCGCGTAGGATGGATGATAGTTGTCACTTCCCCGGCAACCTTTTCTATGGCGGCGACGTGGGCGTTGAGGACAGCGCGGGCAGTGGGATGGTCCGGGCGGAGTAGGGCGGCAATGGAGACCGTCTTTGGAGCGGCAATGGTCAGGTCGTAATAGGCTCTTTTCCGGTTCACGCTGGGGGCGAGACGAACTTTCTGGGTGGGATGGAGTCCACGTCCAAGGCGGGTGAGGTGTTGGGCGCTGGGAGGATTCGTATCACCGAGGCCCACTTCTGTACTTCCTCCACCAAACCACCGGGGACGCAAGGAGACTCCGGGTTTGATCGGACCTTCATCAGAATCGCCGGTCTGGAGGTGGAGACGAAAGTACGTCCCGGCTTTGGAGGCTTGGGTACAACGAGTCAGGCGAATCATCGGTAAGTCTCAGGAAAGCAGGGGGCGTGCTTGTGTCCCAGAGCGTCGGTCCGAAACGAGCGATTTCTCGATACTTTCTTCTTTGGGCTTGAGCCCACGAAGAAAGTATTAGCGGACCTTACGGAACCCGTGACGATTCTACCCCCAAAAACCCGTGACGATCTACCGCCTTCGTCCCGGTTGGCGCGGCTTTTGCTCGAAAAAAGCGGCATGGCGACCAAGAAAAGCGAGACGAACCCCGGGGATGATCCCGGGCAGGACGCCCGCTTGTCCCCGAAACTCTCAGCGTATGTAAATATTATTCTTACAAGGCGTTTCGTAGAGGCGCAGAGCTTCCCAAAGCTCATTAAATCCCTGGCGCAAGACGGAATTGCAACTAGCGGCGGAAGGCTCAAAGAATTTGTCCGCCGAGTGCTCTGCGTCGTTGGTCCAGCACAGGCTGCCCGCATCGGTGCAAACCAGGGGTTGCTTGTGGTCGTGCGGCGACGGTTGGGACTGCCGCTGGAGCCGCGTGGCCGCAAGATCGCAGCCGTGAGATCACGCAAGCGTTTTGATCCCCGCAACCGGCGACGGCGGCGGATTCGGATCGGTCCCAACCCTGGCCGTCCCGCCGCGCCGTCGCCTCGCCACCGGGATCCCGTATCAAGTCTCAAGGATCAGCCGGTCTCTACAGGTATTGTGCCGGAAGCTTTGCCCGCCGAAGTCTTCGCGTTCGAGAAATTGGGGCGTCTCGAACTGGCCGCGCTCAACCAGGAAGCTATTCGCAAGATTCGTCTGATCTCTCGCCATGTAGTCACCAACGTTCGAGGCACCTGCTTGAACATCCGAACGCGTGAGGACTATGGTGCCGAGGATCTTCAGCAGGAATTCGGGCTTACCTACGCCGAGGCTCGCAGCTGTTATCTCACGTTCGATCCTGCCCCGGTATCGAAGACCGGCGGGGTGCGAGGTTGATGGATGTTTAGTTTGGTTTCCATCTGCCGGGTCTAAACCCACCGTCTTTAGACGGTCTGCTTTGAGCACGTGGGAGGACGCGTTATGATCGGAGGATAGCTGAGTATCACCACGGGGGGCACACGCCCTACGGCTGAAGTATCTTCTGGTATGGATCACCAAGGTGCCGTTTTCCGGTGCTCAAGGGCGACGGGGCCTTGCGCTGTCAAGACTTGATCCGCGAGATTTGCCAGGCGAAGGAGGTCAGGATCGTGCGCGGGGCAGTATCGGCGGATCATCTACATCTGCTGGTCAGTGCGCCACCGCAGATCGCACCGAGCAAGCTGGTGCAATACCTCAAAGGCAGGAGTTCGCGCAAGCTCTAGGAGGAGTTCCCGAGCCTGCGCAAACGCTACTGGGGCCAGCATCTGTGGGCGAGGGGCTACTTTTGCGCCACGGTCGGCGCAGTGGATGAGGACACGATCAAACGTTACATCGAGGAGCAAAAGTGGGACGATGATGGCGAGGGGCAGTTCCGCATCGTGACGGGGGAACCGAAGACTTGAAGTCGGCTCTTCAGCCGAAGGCTTTCAAGCGGCTTGAGCCGCCAGCGGACTTTCAGTCCTTCTCAAACCTACCTGCTTTAGCTGGTAGTGGTTTAGTACTACTCCGTCAGGTAGAGTCAGGTGGCTGGAAGTGGGTGTGACACCAGGGGCAGCGCCCGCTCAGGCGGATGAGCACGGCTTGCAGAAGTCGGCGCACCTGCGGGAGCGTGGGCGGGGGCAGACTTTTTTGTGCATGGCGGCGCAGACGCGCCTGTTCCTGGCGCAGGAAGACGAACGCCGCCGTGACCAGGGCGACATGGTGGTGGAAGCCCTGCCAAGAGCGTCCCTCGTAATGGTCCAGACCAAGTTCGTCCTTGAGCTCACGGTAATCCTGCTCCACGCGCCAGCGCGCTTTGGCCGTGGCGACGAGACGCTCCAGAGCAACCTTCTTCTTGGGCAGGCGTGCGAGCCAGTAGCGCGTGGGCGCGGGTTCCTCCTCGGGCCACTCGATCAGGGCGACCTTCTCCACGCGCTCGGGTTGCGGTCCCTGCCGCCAGCGGTTGGCGGCCCACAGGCTCAAGGTGGCAAAGCGTCCGCGTTGTGGCCCCTTGCTGCCGTGACGCCACGTCACGCGCTTCCACGCCGAAGCGGGTAACGCCTGCGCGATGGCCAGCAGGTTCTTCGGTTCGGGCGAGAGCAGGGGCCGGCGGTGCGCGGGCCGCCCCCGGCGCGAAACCGCGGGGACGCCAAAGCCGGGTTCTTCCATCCAGCCGGTGGTCGTCCATGGAACCCGCCCGCAGTAACGCAGGCCGCGTTGGTGCAACGCCGCCCGCCACTCGAAAGCACCGCCGTACGCCTCGTCGGCCAGCACGATCCCGGCGGGCATCTGCCAGCCCAGTGTTTGGTCGATGAGTTCCAAAGCGAGATCGAGCTTGCTGCGGTGAACGACCTGCGCCGGGACGCCCGCCCGCTGGCGGCGGGCCGTGTCCCCGGTCCAACTTTCGGGCAGGTAGAGCCGCCAGGCCAGCGGCTGGCTGGTGCCGTTTTGCTCGTCGGCGCGGTGCAGGCTAACGGCGATCTGGCAGTTGGCCTTCTTGCCCAACGCGCCGCAGTACTGGCTTTGCACGCCTGCCGAGTGGTCCCTGGCTTTAGGGAAGCTCGTTTCGTCAATGATCCAGTAGTCGGAAGGCGTGCGGGCCGTCGCCTTGGCGAGACCTTCCAGGAGACGGTCTGCCGACCACGGACTCTGGTTGACGAACTGCTGTAAGGCCTGGTCGCTCTGGCCCAGGCGCGTGGCCATCGGTTCGACGCTCTTGCGCTCGCCATCGAGCAAGAGCCCCCGCACGTACACGCCTGCCCAGTGCCGCCGCTTCGAACGTCCCATCGAAGCGGTCAAACCGGTCAGAAAACTCTCCAGGTTCTTCTCCACCCGCTCCAGTTCGCGCACTTGCGTCCCGCCAGCATGGACAGCTCCCAAGCAAACTCAAGCCGCTACTACACGGAGTATTATTAGAGGATGCCTGAAAAGGGGTGATTTGATGGCAGTTTAGAGGTTGAAAGTCTTCGTTCACGCCACCGATTATCGAAGAAAACTTGATCTATCTAGTGCTGAGCGGTACCGCCGCATCTGCGCTGTGACGCAGGATGGACGGTGAGGCCATCCCACGGCCTCAAGGGCCAAGTGCCTTCCTTCCCCCCTGGCCATTCGACGCCTCTTGCTCCCAGCAATCCGGACGGGTTCGCACGAAGTCAGCTGGGTGGGCTGGTACCGCCACATAACTCTGGCCATGACCGCCCAGGCGCTTCTGGCGCTCACCGATGCCCGGCTCTTCGCCAAACCGGCGGCGAGTGAAAAAGCCTTGGCCGTTTTCAAAAAAAGCCGCGGGCCGCCGCCGCTTGATCCGCGTCAGCGTGGCGAGGTGCGCCGCTTTTTTGTCGCGCTGCTCTGGGGAACGGCCCGCGTGCTTATCGCCCACGTGCTGCGCTGGCCAAACTGGCATCGACACCATCAGGCCCTCGCCAAGCTCTTCCACTACAAAACTCGCCGCGCTCTTGCCTATCTACACCTGTAATACTAAGCTGGCTGGCGGCGTCGCAGGAGAGCGAATCGAGGTTGTCGGCCCGCGCGATGTTGCGCGCCCGCCGGTAGGTGACGCTGCCGCGCTTGAGGATGGTTCCGGCGTCGTCCGGGTTGAGGAACTGCGGCACCTTGCCTTGGCTGATTTTCGTCCGCAGGAAGGCTAAGCATGCATCGTGTTGATCCTGGGGAACTTCGAGGATCTGGCCCGAGTAGCGGTACAAGCCGGTGGAGGTGTCGAAAGCAGATTGGAGCGTGTCCCGCGCTGCCGCGAAGTATTTGGTCTGGATGGCAACGCCATTGACGATGCGGTCGGCACCGTTGGGCGCGTTGTTCAGGCCGCTCATCTCAACTCGGCGCAGGCACAACCTGTCGGCCAGCGCGTTGGCCTCCTCGGCGGCGAATCCGACGCCGCCTTTGGTGTGAAATTTGCTGACCTGGGTGTTTTCCAGCCCTTTGCTGAGTTCGGCGGTGTAAAGCCGGTCAATAGCATGTGGTCGTCGGCTGGGTCGGCGGTCATGAGAAAAGTTCTTTGACGAATGAAGCTAGTCGCTTGCTCTTCCGGTTTTCAATTTTGAGTCGGTGGATTTTATATGACCTCACGCGCAACCGCCTGTGCTTCTGGCAGGGCGAGCACTTCCTCGACGAAGGCCTTCTGCAACAGCGTCTCCGGCACAAACTCGTCGAAACGGTCGCGTTGGAAGCTTCGGAGCGGCTTCAGCAAATCGTCTTCGGCGAAGGCTCCCACCGCGACCCGCCGCCGATGCTCGGCAAATTGTTCGACCGTAAGTTTTTGATAACGCAGGCAGAGGTCATCGTGTTCGACATTGATATTATCGGCCTTCGCGCAAAGCTGCAAAGTCTGGAGCACCCTGCCGCCCCGCCAAGGGAACCATTCGATGCCGTGTATTCCCACGACGATGTCGCTCCCGCCGAGGCCCGCGTCTGCAAAACATTTGCGGGCTTCGGCAAGGTACTCAGTGGCCGATGCATTCAAGAATGCGATCTCTTTCGAGTCGCGCAGGATACGCTTCATCCGTTGCGCAACCACGGGGTGCATGTGACCAATCCCGCCGTTGAAGCGGGGCTGTTTCCAACCCTTTGCGGGCGTGACGCCAACGCGCTTGCCAAAGTGATCCACGAAACTCACCCGCCAACGCCGACCGGCGAAAAGCATGAATTCTCCCTCCGCCGGAATGCTGTCCTGCGGCAAGAGACCGATGGCCTGGCCGTCGTGCTCAATGCAATATTCGATCTGGCTGGCGAAGGCCGCATAGAAATCCCGGCTTTCGACGATCCGTTCGCCGGCGGGGGCAAGGATTAGCTCGCCGGTTGGCACCTGCTCGACCAGGGTGCGTGCGGCAAGACCACGCAGCAGAATCGCGAACTGGTCCGCCGCCAGTCTGCGAAAGGCACCTCGCAAGCAAAGCACATCGTAGAGAGCTGCGGCTGTCGCTCCGCCGGTTTGACGCAGCACGCTGAAGATTTGGTGAACGATCGTGCTAAAGTGGTGACGCTCGGCTTCTGGGGGCTCCAGCCAACGTTCGCCGTGCAGGTCAAGGAGAGCGATGGCGCGGACCAATTCCGGGAAGAGCCTATCCGTCAGAGATGACCGCTGGGTAATCGGACTATCCAAGGTGTAAAGCCGCAAGATTTGTGGCTCGCCTTCCCGGCGTCCGGAGCGACCAAGCCGCTGCACGAGTGAGGCCACGCTCCATGGCGGACCCACCTGGCCAACCGCGCGAACCGCGCCAAGATCAATGCCCATTTCCAGAGTGCTCGTGCAGATCGCCGTCACAGGCTGACCAGATTTAAGTTCGCGTTCTGTTTCCAGCCGCAGATCGCGGCTCAGAGAACCATGGTGCAGAACGAACGGATTGCGCGGCCAACGTTCGCGTTCAGCCACGGCACGCAGTTTGTCTGCCAGCAGTTCAGTTTGCCGTCGGCTGTTGCAGAAAACGAGGTTGCTCTCGCCACGAAACCGTTGTGACACGTCGACGGCCACCGCAGACAGGCCCCCACGCTGCCTTTGATCCGCATCGCCGCTCACTGGCTCCCCACCCACCTCAGGATCATCCAGGTAGGCTTTCAGACCGACTCGCAGTTCTTTGCCCTGGGTCTGGTCTTGGAGAATACGCACACTGGTCGGCGTCTCGGCGCAAAGAAATGTTCGTGCTGGTGCAAAATCGCCGATGGTAGCCGACAGCCCGACTTTCCTTGGCTGTGTACCGGTGGCGATGGCCAAGCGTGCGAGCAAACTGCGCAGGTGAATGCCGCGCACATTGTCCAAAAAAGCGTGGAGTTCGTCGATGACTACGAAGCGAAGATGCGCGTACATCCGCCGCAGATGGCGGTCGTAGTTGATAAATTGGCTTTCGAGCGATTCCGGCGTGATCAGCAAAACGCCGGAGGGTGATTGGCGCAGGCGTTGCTTGTCGGTGGCGCTCACATCGCCGTGCCAGCGATGCACCGGAATTTCCGCGAGCGCACACAGGTCCTCAAGCCGACGGAACTGATCGTTGATCAATGCCTTCAGCGGGCTAATGTAAAGGACCCCAATCGAACTTGGGGGAGCGGAGGCGACCCGCGAAAGGATGGGAAGGAAAGCGGCCTCCGTTTTACCGCTGGCGGTCGCAGCGGAAAGTACGAGATGATCTTCCGTGTCGAAGACGGCACGGATCGCTTCGACCTGTAGTGGCCGCAATTCGCCCCACCTTTGCTCCCAGATCGCCTCCTGGACTTTCGGGTGCAGACTGGCGAATGCTGCGCTCATGATGACTAGAGCTTGAAGGCGGTCAGGTCACTGTCGCGTTCGTCCGGAGTAGGGCCGCTACCCGTGGCAACCTCTTCCTCGGCGGACATCGGCGTCACTGGCTTGGTAAGCACCGTCGCGCTGAGTAGGTCTTGCCATGTCTTGCCCGGATTCTGGTCGAGCAGGTTGAGCAAACCCACGAACGAGCGCACCACGTCACGCGGCGTGCGGAAGTAATCCGCGCCGAGGGTGTCGTTCGCCTGCCGAAGCAATGCGACGATCCCGTCGTCGGGCACCGCGACCTTGGCAGGATCACCCCCGGCATGGACGTGAGCGATGTTTTGAAGCAGCACGAACAAATCCTCCGGCGTAAGGGGCTGCAAGCGGACCACCGGGCCCGAAAGGTCCACGAGCCCTTGCTGACGCGCGAGAGTGTTATCCGCCAACCGGCTACGCAATGCCTCGTAACTGAAGAGGCCACGCCGCTTATCTTCCAGACACTCATCGGTGCCCGCGAAAATGAAACCCAGTCCGCGCACGTTGCCTTGAAAACTGTCGTTGAGCAGGGTCAAAAGCGCTTCGTAGTTTGCCTGCCGCGCACGCGAATTGGCCAGTCGGTGGGAGAGCACCACCATCTCGTCAAGATTTACGATCAATCCACCGAAACCCGCGTTGCGCACGAACGCCGCCATCAATTTGAGGCCGTCGTACATTGATTCGTCGTCGATGATTCGCCGCACGCCCAGATCGGCGCGCGCTTCGGTCTTCGTCGTGTATTCGCCGCGCAGCCAGCGCAACGCTGCCGCTTGCAGCGTGTCATTCTTCTCCGTGTAGCCCCGGTAGAAGGCACGGACAACTTCTGCGAACTCGAACCCGCCAACGTGTTCTTGCAACCCGCGCAAGTCCTCGCCGATGCGCTGTTCGACATCCGCCGCGGAGCCACCGCTGCTTTTCACCGCGTGCTGCACTTGCGAGACCCAGCCAGACACCACGCTGGGCAACGCACCGCCGTCAGGCTGAGCCTTGGTTGCCAGGTTGCGCATTAATTCGCTGTAGAGTCCCCGGGCCTCCCCGCCGCTGGCATACAGCCGCCGCTCCATGCTGAAGTCGGCCTGGGCAACCACGAGCTTCTTTTGGAAGGCAAGATTGCGCACCAAATTGAGAAAAAAGCTTTTCCCGCTGCCGAATCGTCCCACGACGATGCGAAAGGACGCGCCTTCGTCACCAACCCGGTCGAGGTCTTGCAACAACGCCGATACCTCCGCTTTCCGGCCAACTTGGATCAGATGCAATCCTTGCTTGGGCACGAGACCGGCCTGCAACGACTGTAGTACAGCGTCGCGTTCGCGCCGCTTAATGGGAACAGGAGAATTCATGCAGTGAAAGGAGCTTGGCCTACAGTCAACAGCGAGCGGGCAACCTGCACGGTGTCCGTTCGGACCAGCAGGAAGTCGCCGAGCGCCTCGTCGGACCAGACGTTGATGGAATCGAAAAGATCATCCGGCAAAAGATGGTGCCGCTCGGCCAAACTGTCGAATTCCGCAGGTGCCCATCCGTCGCGCTCGATCAAGGTCAGCAAGGGCGAGTGAAAGCGTGGGTCTAACGCCTCGAGCCAGTCGGTCGAGACTGGCTGCGGCGATGATGCAAAAGTTGTTTCCTCGCTGACTGCCGGAGCCTCTTCCGGATCGGTCATGACCACCGACAGAAGCGAGATGACCTCGCGGGTTTCCTGGGTAAGCACAGCGATGCGCTCCCGGTCCAGCGCGAACGTCGAAGGCTGCGGACGAGGCGGAACAGGTTCGCCGGACGACCGGCTCCCACCCGCCTTCTCGATGACCACTTCGCGGAAGGCTTCATCACCACGCAACACGTTTTCCACGGCGTCGATTTCTAACTCGAAAGCCCGCGCCATTCGACGCAGAATTTTCAACTCTTCGAGGCTGATCTTGCCGTTTGCCGCGGCGACGCGCACCATCATACCGAGCACGATGACGCGGCTTTGCGCCGGGATGGCCCGGGCGATCTGTGGAATCGCTCGCAACGCCACGTTGGAGTCGCGCCTTAATGCTGCCTCCGTCGCTCGGACCGTTTGCCATTCTGTCTCCTGCTCAATTTGCAACGCCACGATCTTATAGAAAACTTCCATCTCCGTTGTGCCGACCTCGCCGTGCGCAGCGGCGATCGCTATGGCAAGATACAAGCACCACACCACCCCCCGCAGCCGCAGCGCATCAACCTCGTGCGGACCGGCGGGGTAGAGCACGAGTTCCTGCGACCAGGACAACGGCAGGCCAAGGAGCACTGGGTCCGGCGCAAGGTTCCAGCCGAGGCCCAAGGCCAGTGTTACTACTTGCTGCGACTGCACGCTCGTCAGCTTTGCGCGCTCCCCCACCCCGGCCAGTGCCGCCAGCGTTCCCGCCGGGACGAACACTTGGTCCTCCTCGCGCGGCAGGTCGGTGAGCAATTCGTCGAAAGCCTCCCGGACAGGGTGAGCCTCCGTGCGCCGCAGCTCGTTCGGCAGAGCGTGCCACGCCGCCAGCGCCGCCGCGTCCCCGGTCTTCTTGGAGCTGATGGCCCGGCTGTAATTCGTCAGCGCTTCGACGCAGGAATTCCAGATCTTCGGCAACGCCTCGAACTGCTGCGCGGTTCCCAGAACATCCGGCAGGTCCACCTGCAAGCTGTCCGTATCCTTTTGACTATACCACACCTGCGAAATCGCATTGCTGGCGGTCCGGTAGGGAACCTGGGTCGGCCGCTTGCCTGCCCGCAAAGTCAAGCCAGCGGGATACCGCTCGGCGAACCGCTGCGCGAACAGCGCCCAGAACTGTTCCCGCGTCCGGGACACGACGTTGCTGCGTTGGCTTTCCTCGTTCGCGAGGGCCACGCGGTAGCCGACCGACCAATCCATCGGCTCGCCGCGTTGATATAGGCTGGCCAGTACGAAGCGCAGACCTTCCGCGTCGGCGCGTTCGCCGTCGAACTCCAGCAACCGGGGCCAGATCACGCGGTAGGCTTCGCCGCCGAGCTGCCAGCCGCCGAAGTGCAGGAGTCGCAGAAAACAATTCTTCCAAGACCGCGCACGATGCGCGGGTCCGTATTGTTGCAGCAGGCGGATGATTTCTTCGAGCAGCGCGGGGTCGCGGTCGCGGTCCAAGATCACGCGCCGTTCCACGCCGTAGAAGAACAGGAACAAATGGCCGAGCGAACGCCGCGCGGGGTCCGCGTCCGTGCGTCCGGCGGCGAGCCATTCGAGGTAAGAGCGGCGTTGCGCCGGAGTGATCCGGTCGTACCCGGCATAATACCCGAAGTCCTCCGTGGGGTCGGCGGCCACAGGGTCCACGCGCAGGGATGGGATGATCGCCGAAGGCTCGCCCGGCCAGTCCATGGCGCGTTCGAGCGTGTATACCATGCCGCCTGCGATCTGTAAGCCGTCGATGTCGAGGGACTGGTTGGGAGGATGCCAGACGGGTTTCGGCTTAGATCGGGTCCTGGGGGTGGCCGCCAGGATCGTCCGCGGGGAAGTGCCGAACACGACCTTGATCTCGAAGGGGTTATCGGCGGGCATTTGCGGAACCGCAGGCCGTTCGGGCGACGCTTGCGCCGGAACGAGCCCGGCTGGGGGCCGCAGAGTTTCCACTGCGCGGTGGGCTGGCGCGTCGTGGGTTAGGGCAGGCTTGGCTGGCCGTGAAGCCAGAGCACCCACAGCCCACCCAAAGATGAAGCCGACCACACCCCCGCCCCGCCCGGCAGCCCAGCCGAGCAAGCATGCGCCCGTTATGGCGAGAATCCATCGCATCACGCGCTACACGGAATTGGGCACCCCGCCAAGAATGCCGGTCATGATTTAGCCGAAAATATAGAAGCTGGAGCCTCCAAGACAAGCGCATCCCAAGCCGGAGCTTGGGAACGAGGAAAATGTGGAGGACGTATCATTTGGGAAAGACAAGCTGCATGTAAATCGAAAGCAGGTCGGCACCCCAAATCATCCATAGGATGGCGGCAGCCGATAAGAACGGGATGAACGGCACTTTTTGATTCGTTTGAGACGAGGAGATGCGAGGACTCACCATCGCGCCGATGAGCGCACCTCCAAGAAACGTGAATATCGCGCCTTGCCAGCCGAAGAACGCGGTGAAGGCTGACATGGCTTTAACGACACCATACCCCATCGACTCGCGTGGCATTGATAAGTGGGTCAGATGCCCGTCGATCTTGGAAATTTCTTTTAGAGGATGACGTTTTCTTCCAATAATGACGCGATCCAAGCGAAACACCAATTCTACAGACCCAAGCGAAGCCGAATCAATGCGTGCATCGTCACACTCCATACGAATTTCGTCGGTATCACGGGAAAACAAATCATTCCAAGGAACGATATCGCCATTGATGTCGAGGATAGCGGACTCGTCATCAATTTGTTTCCAAACGAACGGCGTCTCTTCATCAAATTCGATCCTGCGTGGCCCGTTATATCGTCTGTAAAGTTCAATGAATGCCGCAAGCACCCAAAATGTGCATGCAGCACCACCGAGCGAAAGATACACCCCCATCTTCCATGTTGATTGTCCCATGAGACTGGGAACAAATGCGCACGCCATCCCACCGAAGAGTATGCCTGGGAGAGTAATTTTGTCGGGGATGCTGTCGCTATCAAACACGATGTTGCTAACGGAAAGGCCAACGATTGTCCCGCTAACCACAGCATAAATAATAGCGATGGGAACAGGGCGGAACACAAACAGAAGCGGGATGATGCACGCGGCAAGCGCAAAGGTCCAAACACCACACTTAAGTTTTGGATTCATGCCGTGTAGTTGAGCACATTCCATGCTTCCAGAGCGGTCTAAGCCTGAAACACCGCCGCTGCAATGTTGCTCGGGTTGCCGATCTCCTCGTCGCCGATGACGCCGATCACCATGTACTCGCGCGCCTGCAACGTCGGCCCGGCGGGGGCGGGCGTCTCGTCGTGGAACGGAAAGCGCACCCGCTTGGCCGCCAACAAGTGCCACGGCGCCGTGCCCTCGGGCTGCCAGTACACGTTCAGGCTGTCGGCCCCGAGCTTCTTGGCCACCAACTCCACGTAACCGTGGTGGGCGGTGGCGTCCAGCGCGGGGCGGTAGGTCTCCCGGTTAAACGTCTCGGGCGTCGTGTACACGCCCAACGCCGTCGCGTCGCCCTCGGTGAAGCCGGTCGTGGACTTGAGGTTCTTCGTGTCCAGCCGGATCGGCCCGAGCACCCCGGCCTTGGCGGCGGCGAGTTGCCCGATGGCGGTGTCGAGCACGGCCTGGGTCGCGGTGTTCAGGGTGTCCAGGTTCGCCGTGAGCGTGTTCACCTTGGCCGTTGGCCAGGAGACCCGGACGGCGATGGGCGAGAGCTGCGCGGCGTAGTTCACCGCCCAGCCGTGCAAGTTTTTGTGGCTGTCGGGAACGAAGTCGCGTTTGGTCATGCGAGGAATTTACGAGACGGGGCGATTTGTTGTCCAGCCTATGGGTGGGTCAGTCAGAAAAAATGCCCGGAGCCGAGCTCTCGGCAGGAGGGGCGACGGTTTCGGCGGCGGGAACAGTAGGGACGGCGGGGAAAGGCGGGATTGGCGCGCCGAAAGCAGCGAGTTGACCGCCGAAAGCCCGGCTTTCGGCAGTTAAATTGAGACTTTCGGTGCCGAAAACGCCGTTTTTTACGCCGGAAGTTGCATTTTCGGCCGCGACGGCGCGAACTTCGGCGCGGGGAACCCAGGTTTCGGCAGCTCGGCTCCCGCTTCCCCCGCCCAAAGCAGCGGCTTTGGCGACGCTTTGGCGCATGGCGGGATGATTCTCCCTGGCCGAGGGCGCGGGAGGAGCAAAAGCCCGCCGGGGTTCAGCGTCGTGACGTTTGGCTTTCGCCTGCCACCGGGGCAGGCACGCCCGTTGGCGGCAGGTGGAGCGCCTGTCCTACAACGCTTAATCAAGCGACACCAAGCTGAACACCACTCTGATTCCGAGTGCGACCACCGTACTGTGATCGTTGTCAAGCCGGGCAAAAAGGCTTCATCTTGACGCCTTTTTTTGCGTCCTTAAAATATCGAATACCCGTTAGGCCCAAAACCTCTCCCGTGAGACAACTATTTACCACCGTCGCTTTGGTGACCACGGGATTTCTGCTCGGCTGGTTTGGGCACCTTACTTTCACCGATGATCCTCACACGGGTTCACTACAGTGGCAGTTTGTGGCTGCTCTGCGCGGGGATCTTGGCAGCGTGCAGAGTTGCTTCGACCAAGGTGCCACATCGACGGAACTCCCGTTGCCAAGAATGGGGTGGACTCTGGCTTTTCTGCTTTGTTGCAGGCCGCTGGTGCCGGGCAGCCTGAGGTAGTCGAGTGGCTCTTAGCGCACGGTGCAAACCCAAATCAGCAAAGCTCCGACTCGTGGCCTTTAGTTGCTGCCGAATCCCGTGTTACGGAGGCTGCCCAGGCGGTAGAAGTTCTCAAGAAGCACGGAGCGAAAGGCCTCTACCCTTGAACTTCACCAAGCTCAACCAAGCGCTAAAGCCGACCGCCGGGGCGTCTGGATCACACTTTTGGTTCCGCGTTTGACCCCGCCCCGACGGCGGCTGAGTTTGGAGGCGCTAGACTTCCAGCCATGCTGCCACGGACCCGCAAACTTTGGATGGCCTCGCTGGCGGTCTTGATCGTCTTAGCAGTCTGGTTCTTGGTTGCAGCTTTGCTACCCAAGAGCCCGTTTGGCAGGGCCGCTTTTTACAATTTGTACCAAATGGCATTTTGGCGAGCAAATTTCCTGCCGTACTACTCCCATATTGGGGACGACGTAGAAAACGGATTATAAAGCACGTTAAGACACTTGGAGAGGACGAAGCGGGCGGTACTTTCCCGG